>CAVGHS010000036.1:0-19947 GCA_963629085.1 bacterium | reverse complement strand
CGCATGGTCTGCGCAAGCAGGAAGGGGCACAGGATTTCATGGGAAAAAATGAAAGCCGCGTCGCTACCTGTTTTCCGGCGGCATGTTGTATCGGATCTTCCTTTGATCCGTCCCTTATAGAAAGAATGGGGCAGGCATTGGGGCAGATCTGTCAGGAGCAGGATGTCGATGTGCTTTTGGGACCGGGCATCAATATCAAGAGAAGTCCCTTGTGTGGGCGAAACTTTGAGTATTTTTCCGAAGATCCTTATCTGGCAGGCAGTATGGGATCTGCCTATGTCAAAGCCGTGCAGGAGCAGGGCGTTGGCACATCCTTAAAACATTATGTGGCAAACAATCAGGAGACGCGCAGAAGAACCAGCAACAGCAAGGTGCCGGAGCGTGCCATGCGTGAGATTTATTTATCTGCTTTTGAAAAGGTGGTCAAAGAGGCAAAGCCATGGACGGTCATGGCATCTTATAACAAGGTGGATGGCACTTATCTGACCGAGAATCGCAAATATCTTGTGGATATCCTGCGTGGCGAATGGGGCTTTGACGGCATGGTGGTCAGTGACTGGGCGGCTGTCCATGACCGCGTTGCAGCAATCAAAGGCGGTTGCGCTCTGACGATGCCGGGAGATGGCGCACACGACCGGGAGATTGTAGATGCGGTGGAAAGCGGAAAGTTAGAGGTCAGTCTTTTAGACGAAGCCTGTCAGGAACTGCTGGCATTGATCTTAAAGGCAAAAGATCATAAAAAAGAAGTGACCTATGACTATGAAAAAGGGCATGCACTTGCCGTGGCACTGGCAAAGGAATCTCTGGTTCTGCTCAAAAATGAGGAGCAGATCCTGCCACTGGAAAAAGGGCAAAAGATCCTGATCGTCGGTGGTTTTGCGACAGAGACAAGATATCAGGGAGCGGGATCTTCCAGAGTCAATCCTTATAAAGTACCGACACTGCCGGAAGTGACCGAGGATTGGGACAATGTGACCTATGTAGAAGGCTATTGTGCTACAGGCGATACTTATGATGAGGAAAAGGCAAAAGAGGCGATCGCGGCAGCAAAAGAGGCGGATGTCGTTGTCATTATGGCAGGTCTGCCGGCGATCATGGAATCGGAAGGCTTTGACCGCTTTACCATGAAGTTGCCAAAATGCCAGAATCGTCTGATCTCTGAGATCGCACAGGTGCAGAAAAAGACAGTCGTGGTTCTGGAGAATGGCGGAGTCGTGGAGATTCCATGGGCAGATGAGGTTGCCGGGATCTTAGAAGCCTATTTAGCAGGCGAGGGAGCAAACGAAGCCATCTGGTCAGTCCTGACCGGGGAGATTAATCCATCCGGACATTTGGCGGAGTCTTTCCCACTGCGCTATGAGGATGCATCCTCATATCTGACCTGGCCGGGCGAAGGAAACGAAGTGACCTATGGCGAAGGCGTTTTTGTCGGCTATCGTTATTACAGTAGCCGGAATATGGCGGTGCGCTATCCGTTTGGATACGGACTTTCTTATACGGACTTTGCTTATGATAACCTGCAGGTCGAAAGAGATACTTTTGCAGCAGGCGAGAATTTAAAGGTCAGCGTGTCCGTAAAGAATACCGGAAAATGCGCGGGCAAAGCCCTGGTACAGTTGTATGTGGGCTGTAAAAAGGGTGCATCATCGATCAATCGACCGGTTCGCGAACTGCGTCGTTTTGCAAAAGTGGACTTGCAGCCGGGAGAGGGCAAGACGGTGGACTTCTGTCTGGATAAGCGCTGTTTTGCATACTGGGATGAGAGCGTTCATGCTTTCCGTGTGCCGGGTGGCGACTATACGATCGAGATCTGCCGGGACGCACAGACGGTACTTTTGCAGCAGGAGATCACCGTAGAAGATGAGTACATAGCAAATGGACAGGTCTATGATCTGATGACACCGATCGTGGATGTGCAAAAGCATCCGGTCGGACGAGCATTTATGGACGAGGTCATGCCTATGGTCAATGCCGTCATTGCCAAGATGAACATGAGCGGTGCGGCAAAGCAGATGCCATATGCGGAGGAGGCGCCAAAGGAATTGGGACTTTTATCAGAACCTTTGCAGACCATCAAGAGAATGTTACCGATGGTAACGGAAGAACGTTGGGAACGTTTGTTTAAAGAAATGAATGAAGCGTAGGAGGAAAAGAGTATGAGTGGGTTGAAAGAAAAACTGAAAAAACAGGATGCCAGTGTGACCGATGGGGTACAGTATAGAAAAGCGTCCTTATTTGACATGATCACCAGTGTTGCCACAGGCGGTGGACAGATGTGTTTTTACATATTGATCATGTATGCAAGTTATATCGGAACAGAAGGCTACGGCATTGCAGTAGCCACGGTAGGTGTGATCTTATCGATCACCAAGGTATTTGACGGCGTGACGGATGCCCTTGCGGCGGCTTTGATCGAAAAGATGCCGGGCACACATGGTAAGATCCGTATTTGTATCGCAGCGGGATTTGCTATCGAATCGCTTGCTGTGCTCTGCCTCTACAACTGGTGTGTAGGCAAATTTACAGGTCTAGCCGGTATCATCGTCTTTACGATCACTTATGTCATCTATACCCTGGGCTATACTCTCTGCTCGACGGCAGCCGCTGTAGGACCTACCATCCTGACCAACGATCCGCACCAGCGACCAATGATGGGCTTTATCAGTACTGTTTATAGTTATATTACGCCTATGGTATTTAATACCGTGATCGCTTTTTATATTTTGCCAAAATATGACAACCAGTACAATGCAGCAATGCTTAAGAACTCCTGTTTCTTCTTCGTGGCTTTTGCAGGTGTTTTAACCCTTCTTTCCATCATTGGCCTGCGTCATGCGGATGTGAAAGAGTCTTATGAGTCTATCGGCAGCAAGAAAAAAGACGACAAGATCAAGTGGAGCGATATGTGGCATGTCCTTCGTGACAACCGTCCGGCACAGATGTATATCGTATCCTGTGCAACAGATAAATTGGCACAGACAGCCGCTACCCAGTCCATCATCCTTACGATGTTAAATGGTATTCTGATCGGCAGTTATAAGGCAACGACCATGATCAACAACTTTACCATGATTGTAGGTATAGCCTTTGCTTTTCTGGGTGGTGTATATGTGTCAAAATATGGTGTAAAGAAATCTACCAGATTCTGGTCATGGGTTTCCATTGGTGTCGCAGTACTGACTTGTGGTTTCTGTGTGATCCTGGGAAAAGACGGCATGAGCCAGATTTCGGTTGTAGCCATACCGACCATTATTTACTGCATCCTTATGCTGGCAACCACAGCAACGCGTATGATCTTAACGACCACAGCGGCTGCCATGCGTTCCGATGTGGTAGATTACGAATTGGAGCGTTCCGGAAAATACATGCCGGCAGTTGTCGGCGGTGTCTACTCCTTTATTGATAAATTGATGGCGGCTCTTGCAACGACCATTGCAACCCTTTGTGTCGCAGCCATCGGCTATAAGAGCACTATGCCACAGATGGGAGATAAGGCGACCACAGGTGTATTCTGGATGACCATGTTCTTAAGTTTCGGACTTCCGATCATCGGCTGGTTGTGCAATATCATTGCCATGAAGTTCTACGAATTGGACAAAGAACGTATGGTGGAAGTGCAGAAGAATATTGCTGAGATGAAAGAACAGTAAAGAACAGTAAACGACAGTAAAAGCGCCGTGTCTTTTTTGCAAAGATACGACGCTTTTTGCGCTATATATCGTAAATCCATGCTATAATACAGACATATTTTTGAAAATAAGGAGTGAATCATATGAAAGCAGCAATCATTTATGCATCTGTGCACCACAAGAATACCGAGAAGGTCGTACAGGCAATGGCGGAAAACGAAAATGTAGACATTTATACGGTTGCAGAGGCAAAAAACGCCGATCTGACCGGCTATGATCTGATCGGTATGGCATCCGGCATTTTTGCGGCATCCATGCACAAGTCTCTTTTGAATTTCTTCAAGGAATTTACGCTTGGGGCAGACCAGAAGTTGTTTATCGTCTACACCTGCACCCTGCGCTATATGGATTATGAGAAAAAAGCCCTCTCCGGCATCGGCGAGGACAAAAAAGAAAAATATATCGGCAGTTTCTGGTGCAAGGGCTTCAACACCTTCGGACCGTTTGGCTGGTTTGGCGGTGCTGCCAAAGGACACCCGGATGAGACCGACCTTGCAAATGCCAGAAAATATATCGATGGGCTGGTAAAATAATCACTCGTTTTGCAACAAAAGTGACATGGATAATAATAACTGTGCCTTCATCTTGCGGATGTCAGGTGCGCTTTGTGTGGCAAGAGACTGTATGAAAGAGATATAGGCATAGGTCACATAGGCAGCAAAATCCGAACCATCAAGCGAAAGAGCGCAGATCTCAGTCGGCAGGGTCTTTTGCAGATATTGGTAAAAAGGCTTTGCCGGCATGATTTCTGTGATCTCATCGGACGGATAGAGATAGAGTCCCAAGGTCAGGACCAGTCGGAAATCTTCTTTCCGATCGACCATAGCATCTAATATCAGAGATAAGAGTTCCATAGTGATCTCCCGGTCTGTTTTTTTGCCGGGAAAGAAATCCGGGAACTGATAGAGGGTATTTGCGGTGGTCTGGTAGAGATCACCGATCACGGCAGAACTGTTCTTGTAATATTTATATAAGGTCACGGTGGACACGTCCAAAGCCTGTGCCAATCCCTGCATGGAAAATGAAGAAAGTCCATGCGTCAGTATCATCTGGCGTGTAGTTTCTAATATCTCTCCGCGCCTTTTCTGGCGCATCTGTTCAAAATAAGCAGTTTGATCCATCTTTGTATTCCTTTTCCTTTCTCCTGATCTCATAGCCAAGAGAATTTCTATGATCTTTCCCTAGTATAACACTAAGATCCATTTAAAAACAAATAATTCTTGAAAGGTCATGTAAAACGAGTTAATATAATGTTAATTCATTTAATAGAGCGAAAATATGTATTCGTAGAAAAAGGAGAAGAGAAAATGAATGTAGAAAAGATTGTTTTAAACGAAAAGAGAAATGTGACGCTGGTGGTTTACACACAGCCGGTCGAGGGGGAATTTAGACACATTGCAAAGCGTCCGGCAGTACTGATCCTGCCGGGTGGCGGCTATCAGATGTGTTCCGATCGTGAGGCAGACCCGGTGGCATTTCCCTATTTGGAGGCAGGCTATCAGGCATTTATCCTGCGTTACTCCGTAGGCGCGGATTCCGTCTGGCCAAATCCGCTGGATGATTATGAGCAGGCGATGACATTGATCGCGGAGCGTGCCGAGGAGTGGAAAGTCCTGACAGACAAGATCGTTGTCATTGGTTTTTCCGCAGGGGGACATCTGGCAGGATGCGCGGCGACCATGAGCGAACACCATCCATATGCAGCGATTTTGGGCTATCCGGTCATTGAGGGGGATTGTGCCAAGGTATATCAGAAAACGGCGCCGGATGTGATCGCGGCAGTGGATGAAAATACCTGCCCTTGCTTTGTTTTTGCCACCAGAAATGACAATGTGGTTCCGGTAAAGAATAGTATTCGTTTGATCGATGCATTGGAGAAAAAGGGCATCTTATTTGAAAGCCATATCTACTCCCACGGAGCGCATGGCTACAGTGTCTGCAATACTTCCGTACAGGCAGCACCGGAGGACTATTGCAACCGCGTGCCGCATTGGGTAGGGGATTCTATCGAGTGGCTAAAGGATATCATGGGAGACTTTGGCAATGGTCAGATGAGAAAGCCGCGCTTTTCACGCTTTGTCAATGGCAACAAAGAGGATGCTCTGAATGTGGATTGTACCATGGCATATCTTTACAGCAAGCCGGAGGCAATGAAGGTCTTAGAACCGATCTTGAGCCGTGGCAGTAGTGCCAATGTGGAACGTGGCAATAATCTTGATGAAGGAGCGATCATGCAGGCATTGCAGTTGATGACTTTCCGTCAGATGAGTTCTATGGTTTCCATTCCAAAAGATCTGGTAGACCAGATTGACGCACAACTGCGTCAGATCCCGAACAAGTAAGAAGAAAAGCAAGGAGGAATGGTATGTTAAAATTAGCAAAATTATTTTCAGACGGAATGGTCTTACAAAGAGAAAAGCCGGTACATATCTGGGGACAGACGGAAGCGGGGACCCGAGTAAAGGTTGAGATCCAGGGCAAGAGTGCAGAAGCCGTGGCGGATGCGACAGGCTGTTTTGACATTTGCTTAGAGGGGCTGGAAGCCTCTTTACAGGAGAATCTTGTAGTGACGAGCGGACTGGATCGCGCAGAGATCACAGACGTTGCCGTGGGCGAGGTCTTTATTGCAGGCGGACAGTCCAACATGGAGTTTCCACTGCGCTACGAAAAGCATCATGAGGAAGCCTTGCAGACCAGAGACAATGACCTGCGCTTCTTTGATACGTCAAAGAAATATTATGCAGCACAGGACACCGACTTTGATTATTCTGCCGTTGGTCGTTGGCGCAAGGCGGAGTCTGCAGAGGATTTGGGCTATTTTTCTGCGGTTGCCTTTTATTTTGCAAAGGAGATCCGGGAAAAGGAAGGTGTGCCGGTCGGTATTATCGGTTGTAACTGGGGTGGCACCCGGTCATGCGCATGGATGGATGAAGAAACGGTCAAAAAGGTGGGAGCGCCCTGGATGGAAGAATGGGAAAAAGCCACCGCAGGACGCGACATGGATGCCTTTTGGGCGAGCCGCAAGGATGATCCGCAGGCAAATGCGGGCAATCCGGGTACCAGTCCTTTTGATGCGATAATCTTACCGAGGACACCATCCAGAGAAGAGATTGCAGCAAACATGATGGAAACTGCCATACAGGGTATGAAAGAGGCGGCAAAAAATGATCCACAGTTGGCAGCCATTGCGGAAAATGCTATGGATGAGAAGGGCAATATCAATCCTGCTTTTATGCAAAAGATCATGGAAAAATATAGAGATACGATCGATGTACGTATCAAACCGAGCATTCTGTTTGAACATATGGTAAAGCAGATTGCTCCATTTACGGCAAGAGGTGTACTCTGGTATCAGGGAGAAAGTGACGACGTACCGGGCTTGCAGGCACTTTATACGGATATGTTTACCGGTCTGGTCGGCGACTGGCGCGCTTTGTGGCAGGATGCAGACTTGCCGTTTATCGAGGTACAACTGCCGGGCTGGCGTGATTGGATGGATCAGACAAATCTGGACTATGCGACCATCCGCCGTTGTCAGGAAGAAGTGGCAAAAACTGTTGAGGGTGTCTATATGGCATCCATTTCGGATGTGGGTGAGGAGCATGACATCCATCCGAAGGATAAAAAGACGGTCGGACACCGTATGGCACTTCTGGCAAGACATTATCTCTATGGAGAAGACCTTTTGTGTGAGGCACCAAGACCGGCGGTTATCCGACGTCAGGAAAATGAGATCATCATTGAGATGGAAAATGCCGGAAAGGGCTTACAGATCGTGGGGGATGAACTCATGGCACTTGGTTTGCGTTCCGGTGAGAAAGATATCCCATTTGCGGCATCTGTCAGAGGGGACAGTCTGATCCTTGCAACAGAGGCGGGACAGGATGTACCGATCCAGATCCGCTTTGCAAAAGGTGACTGGTATCAGGTCAATCTGGTCAATGCAGCAGGTATTCCGGCAATCCCTTTTGAAACGCGCTGTTAGGAATCAATCATATATAGAAAAGTAAAAAAATACCTTGTATTACAATCTCATGTAGTACAAGGTATTTTGCTATACACATAAAATGCTAACTGTCTTACTGGAAACTCGTAGCCCCATCTCTTAGGCGGCTTTCGATATATTCCATTCGGATCATCGGATAAGAAAGCAAAGCCGTTGGCACTGATGTTATCCAGTCTGCCGGTATTGATGATGCCGCAATATTTCATAAACCATTTGTCCTTATAGAGTACCAAAAGACTGGTCACCGGAAGGGCATAGGTAAATGCGATCGGGGATTCTGTCGTACAGATGACAAAGAGGTAAAGGATACCGTAGCCGATCGCCAGATCATAACGATAGAGATCCGTGTCAGCCCCCTTTACCTTCATCAGGATCTGACCGGCGATAAATGGCACCCTTATTTGTCTATAAATTTTTAGCGGTTTTCCTGCCAGAAAGCAAGGGCATCTTCCAGCCATCCTTCCACGGAAAGACCGATGCCCAGACCGAAACTGTGTCCGCCAGTTTTGCCAAAGCGGCATTTGTGCGGAATCCCAAGTTCCTGACAGGTTGCCTCCATGAGCAGACTGTTGGAAAATGGCACGGTGTCGTCGTCTTCATTTGCTGTCAGATAGACTGGCGGATAAGTCTTATCCATAAAATCGACCAGGTTATATGGGGCGAGTTTCTCCCAGGTAAATTCCGGTCCGCCGATACGACGCAGAAAATCTCCCATACCGTCGTGCGCAGGATGTCCGGCAGGAAAAGCCTGATAGGTATCAAAAAAACTGTGCATATCGATAGCGGTATAGCCTAAAAAGATCATTTCCGGCTTTGGCAGACCTGCGGATCTCCAGCCAAAGTTGTTAGAGCCCATTTCTCCGGCAAGGGTCGCTCCCGCAGAAAAACCGCCCAAGATGTAGTGTCCTTTTTGCACCTGAAAGTCGTTGGCATGTTCCTCGATAAAGCGAATGGCAGTATGCATATCCTCAATCGCCTTGGGAATGACCGGCTCGATCTTGGTACGATAGTACAAGACAAAGGCAGTATAACCTTGTCGGTTCAGTTCTGCCGCGATCGCCATGCCCTCGATCAAGCCCCATTGGCGGTTGAAGCCACCGCCCGGGATAACGACAGCATAAGGCAGATTTGCCTTAGGACCCGGGAAATGTAAAAGAAGAGCCTTGGCTTTGTCCCACTGGCTCAGACGGGTTTCCTCATCATAGATGGGATAAACATAATTTTGTCCTGTAGCAGCAAGTTCTTCCATGCGGTGTAGGGTCGGTTCAAAACCGACTTTTTCAAAGCCGTAGTCCTTGAGAGGACAGTTCCAGTGATCCGGTGTCATATCGGTAAAGATATAGTTGGCAAAGTCGCCATAGATGCCGGATTTTACAAGATCACCGATGGTCATGCCCGGTGAGATTTCATGATATTGCATAGTGCGTCACTCCTTTTTCTTATGATCTATTCATGTTTTGGGTTTGCCTTGCGGTAGGCGGATGGGGAAGTCCCCACGACAGATTTAAAAGTCCGGTTAAAGTGCGTCAGTGAGGAAAATCCGGTCTGTTCCGCAATTTTGGTAAAATTCAGATCGCTTTCTGTAATCAGGCGCTGGGCATGCAGGATGCGCAGGGCATTGATGTACTGGATGATGGTGCGGTTGGTATATTTCTTGAATTCATGACAGAGGTAATATTCGCTGACGTAAAATTCAGCCGCAATATCCTGTAGGCGCAGTTCGTGCTGGTAATTTTTCTCAATATAAGAAATCACTTTTGCCATGCGGCTCTGGGTCTCCGGTTTGGGAGAGACGCTGGTGCTGCGCATGATGGTAAGAAGTAACGTATTGAGAAGATTTTCCATAGCCGTCTCATGCAAAGGATCATCCCGTTCCTGTTCTTTTTGCAGTTCGTTCAGCAAAAAGTGTATGGTGGACGAGATCTTCTGCTCCGGTTCATACAGTCCGCTGCCGTTTTTCAAAAGTTCCAGAAGTTCTGTGGAAGCAAGAGCTTCGCTTTTAAAATAGAGCACTGTCCGTTTGAAAGGCACATCATGATCGGAAAAAGAATAATGCATGATATAAGGCGCAAAGATCATAAAAGAGCCGACCTTTGTCTCATACTGCTGATCCTGCATGACATGATACCGTTCGCCGCCCTCTAAAAAATAGAGTTCAAAATAAGTATGGTAATGCGAATGTGACATATTATCATTCATGCCTTCCACGCGATGACAGGCAATGGAAGCACCCTGTTCCATTAAGATTCCGGCGCGATCGATCATGCTGATGTATCCTCCTTTTTTACCAAAAAACTTGGCATCATCATAAGAAAAATTGTGGTTTTTATCTACAAATCCGCTCACAAACAACAAGAAATGTAAAAAATAACGCTATACAAAACAAAAATGGTGTAGTTTTGCTATTGCCATTTTGCTACTATTTTCCCAGAAACGCAAGAGATAAATTCCAAATGGGGTTTGCGGAAAACGAGGAGGTGAAGATGAGATGGCATTGATGGAGACACATTATTACAGTTTCTCTCTGGGAAGCAATATTACACTCAATGTGTTTGTGCCAACGCCGGGCAGCAGTGAGGAGATCACCCAGATGAATCATACCGAAAAGTACGATTATGAGGCAGGGCTTCCGGTACTCTATCTGTTGCATGGTGCTTACGGCGATGCATTCTCATGGGTGCGCTACAGTAATATTGACCGCTACGCACAGGAGCGTGGCATGGTTGTCGTCATGGCATCCGCAGAAAATTCTTTTTATCAGGATTTAAAGAGCGGTAAAAAGTACAAGACATTCTTTACGGAGGAATTACCGGTGTTTATACAGAATGTATTCCCGGTAAGTAAAGAACGTGAAAAGACCTATATTGCCGGATTTTCTATGGGAGGTTATGGTGCATGGTATCTGGGACTCAGCCGCCCGGATCTCTATGCAAAGGCAGCGAGTATGTCCGGAGCCTTAGACATTGCAGGACTTTATGAGAGTGCCACCATTCAGGAAAATGAGAACAATCCGTTTTCCTGGCAGGACTCTTTCGGGGATCCGACAAAACTTTCCGGCAGCAAATACGATCTTTTTGCCCTATATGAGCAGGATGCGAAAAATGGCTGCGTGCCAAAGCTATATCAGGCGGTCGGCACAGAGGACTTTTTATATAAGTCCAATCTGCATGTAAAAGAGGTTTTAGAGGAAAAGAAAGCAGATCTTATTTACAAAGAGGATAAAGGCGGTCACGATTGGAATTTCTGGGATAAATACATTCAGGACATTTTAGACTGGCTTTTACAGTAATTGGGAGGAAAAAGAAAATGAGTAAAAACAATGATAATGCAGCCGTAATGGCGCAGTTTGATGAAAATGCAAAAAGACCCTTTGGTCTGAGAGACAAGATCGGTTATGCTGCGGGAGATTTCGCAAACGACCTGACATTTGTTATCGCAGCACTTTTTATGATGAAATTTTACACCGATGTGATGGGTGTCAGTGCAGCATTGGTCGGTACCTTGATGATGGCAGCAAAGATTGTAGATGCCTTTACGGATGTTGCCATGGGACAGATCGTAGACCGTTCCGGCTATACGGCAAAAGGAAAGTTCGCTCCTTGGATTCGCCGTTTTGCAGGTCCGGTTGCTGTAGCATCTTTTCTGATCTTTGCACCGTATTTTGCGGACAAGCCGATGGGATTTAAGATCTTCTGGATGTTCTTTACCTACATCCTCTGGGGCTCTGTATGTTATACCGGTGTCAACATCCCTTACGGTTCTATGGCATCTGCCATGAGTGACAAGCCGGAAGAAAGAGCCATGCTTTCCAACTGGAGAACCATTGGAGCAACCGTAGCACAGATCGTTATCGCTGTTATCCTGCCTATGGTCGTCTATACCGCAGACGCTGAGGGACACCAGGTATTGAGTGGCAGCCGTGTCATGATCGCATCCGGTGTATGCTCTATCCTTGCCGTACTGGTATATCTGATCTGCTATCACCTTTCTACCGAGCGTGTCAAGATGCAGGAACCGGCAGAAAAGAAGAATGTATTTGAACTTTTCGGAGTATTGTTTACCAACCGTGCTTTTGTCGGTATCGTTGTATCAGCCCTTGTATTCCTGGTTGTCCAGATGACATTGGCAGGCATGAACAACTATGTTTATCCAAACTACTTCAACAGTGCCAAGGCACTTTCTATGTGCAGTCTGTTGGGTTGCGGCGTTGTGCTGGTACTTTCTACATTTGTCACAAAACTTGCGGCAAAGTTTGGTAAAAAGGAACTTGCGACGATCGGTGCTATCATCAGTTCCGGTGCAATGTTCATCTCTTACTTTGTGCATACAACAAATGTTGTAGTATTTGTCCTGCTTTATATGCTTGCTTATGCCGGTATGTCTTTCTTTAACATCATGTGTTGGGCAATGATCATTGATGTTATTGACGATATCGAGGTCAAGAGAAATATCCGTAGTGACGGAACGGTTTACTCTGTATATTCCTTTGCAAGAAAATTGGGACAAGCAGCAGCCAACGGACTTACCGGTCTGCTTCTTTCCATCGTAGGTTATTCCAGTGCTACCGCTTTTGATGCCGATGTCGTCAATGGTATTTATGATGTGGCAACACTTTTCCCGGCGATCGGATTTATCGTCCTGGCATTATCCCTTGCTTTCCTCTATCCACTTTCTAGGAAGAAGGTACAGGAAAATGTAGATGCTCTTGCAGCGCGTAAAGAAAACTAAATTATCTTGTAGATCATAATAGCAGGATATGTAAAGAAAATTCGGAAAAGACAGCAGAATTCGTGTGGATTTGCTGTCTTTTCTTTGTTAGTATGGGATTAAGAAAACAGAGATCTTGGGAAAGGGGATTTACCATGAAGATTATCGAAAAATTATTGGGAGTAGAAAAAAGAGGAGACACTTTTATCCTGTCTACCAATGCCGTGGAGATGCGGATTCTCTTTTTGACGGATGAGATCGTTCGTATCCGTGCTGGCTTTGACGGAGACTTTGCAGAGGAATCCTATTCACTTGTCATGACGGCTTGGGAAGACCGGATGGATGACGTTTTAAAAGATTATCGTCACAGAATAGAACCGGTGCAGGCTGTCATGTCAGAAGATGCTGACAAGGTCGTTTTGCAGGGAAAGAAATTAAGAATCGTCGCACAGAAAGATCCTTTTATCCTACAGATCTTTGATGCGGACGGAAGTCTTTTGCATGAGGATATCCCATATCGCGGCTGGCTTTGTGACAGCAACGGACGTCGTATCCATACCTGTGTCATGGAGGCAGAGGATGACTATTATGGATTTGGTGAGCGCACCGGTTCCATCAATAAGCGCGAGAGTTTTATGCAGACGGCACCGGGAGACTGCATGGGCTATAATCCGGAGAAAACGGATGCCCTCTATAAACACATCCCATTTTATCTGAAACTGAACGAAAGGACGCAAAAGGCAGTTGGCTATTTCTATCACACGACCTGGGAGTGTGATTTTAACATGGGAAGATCCCACAGCAACTATACCAAGCACCACAGCACCGTCCGCATGGATGGCGGCGACATCGATCTTTTCTTCATCGCAGGTCCGACTATGAAAGAGGTCGTTTCCCGCTATACCGACCTGACCGGAAAATCCGTCATGCTGCCAAAGACCGCTCTGGGCTACCTGGGATCTTCCATGTATTACCCGGAACTGCCAAAGGATGCGGATGATGCGATCGTCGGTTTTATTGACACGGCAAAAGAAGAGCAGATCCCGATCGACGGTTTCCAGTTGTCGTCCGGTTATTGCGAGATCGATGCCGGGGAGGGCATGAAGCGCTATACCTTTACCTGGAACAAGGACAAGTTCAAGGATCCGGCAGATCATTTTAAAAAGATGACAGAGCGCGGCATTACGGTTTCCCCAAATGTCAAACCGGGCATGCTCCTATCCCATCCTTATAAAGAGGAAATGGAAGAAAAGGGCATGTTTGTAAAAGATTCGCAGGAAGATAAGCCGGCAGTCGGACTCTGGTGGGGCGGTATGGGAAACTATATCGACTATACCAAGGAGAGCGTGCGTCAGGATTGGAAGAAATATTTAAAGGACAATCTCTTATCTTATGGCGTGACTTCCGTTTGGAATGATAACTGCGAATACGAAGGCCTTGTGGATAAGGATGCCCGCGTCTGCTTTGAAGGAAAGGGTGCGACGATCGGACAGGTCAAGCCGGTCATGAGTAACCTCATGTGTCAGTTGACCCAGGAAGCCGTGCATGAGGAATTCCCAAATACCAGAGCCTTTGCGGTATGCCGTTCCGGTCATGCGGGCATACAGCGCTATGCGCAGACCTGGGCAGGGGATAACCTGACCTGTTGGGAGAGTCTGAAATATAACATTGCGACCATCCTTGGCATGGGACTATCCGGTGTGGCAAATCAGGGTTGTGACATTGGTGGCTTTTATGGTACGGCACCGGAGGAAGAACTTTTTGTACGCTGGGTACAAAATGGTATTTTCCAGCCGCGTTTTTCCATCCATTCCACCAATACCGACAATACGGTCACGGAACCTTGGATGTATAGTGGCACCAAACACCTGATCCGTGACGCGATCCAGTTCCGCTATCGCCTGTCTCCTTATATGTATGCTTTGATGGCAAGGGCGGCAAAGACAGGCGCACCGATCATGGAGCCTTTGGTCTATGCTTTCCAGAATGATGTGCATTGTTATAATGAAGGCATTGACTTTATGCTGGGCGATTCCCTCTTTGTGGCAAATGTCGTGGAAAAGGGTGCAAAAGAGCGCCGGATCTATCTGCCAAAGGGTACGACCTTTTATGATTACAAGACAAGGGAAGCCTACGAGGGCGGACAGACCATCACGGTTCCGGTCACACTGGAGAGTATTCCGATGTTCTTAAAGAGCGGCTCTATTCTGCCAATGGCAGAAAATCAGATCTTTAATCTGGCGACCGAAAAGGTGACAGACCTTAAGATCCTCTGTGTGCCGGATCAGGATGCAGAATTTGACCTCTATGATGATGATGGGGCAAGCCTGGACTTTGAAAAAGGTGTCTATTGCAATACCCACATTGCCATGCGTGCGGGCGAAAAGACAACCCTTGATTTTTCTGTCACAGGATCTTATGAAAGTCCGGTGGAAAATATCCATATTGATATGGTACATAGAGAAAAATCGCCATATTGGGTACAGGTGGATGGCAGAGAAGTCGAACATTTCCTGCATCGTGCGGCATATGAGGCAGCCGAGAGTGGCTGGTACTATAGCCAGACATTGAAATCTGTCCAGATCAAATATCCGAATATCCACCATGACTATGAAGTGGTGGTTTCTTTTGAAGCCTTTGATCTGATCGGAATGTAGATTTTACTAGGCATGGAATGATATTGTGTTATAATGTAACCACTGGGCGAAAATGTCCGGTGGTTATTTTTAATATTTGGAGGAAAACATTATGGGAAATGTAAATAGTGTAGATGTCGAGGACGATCAGTTCGCATATCGTTATGATACACAACTTTTGATCGACCGCAGAGACGAGGACTTAGATGAGGATGAGATTGCAGATTACATCACAGATCATTTTGAAGGAAACTGTCTGATCGCAGCAGGGGATGAAGATCTGATCAAGATCCACTTCCATACCAACGAGCCATGGAAGGTCCTGGAATATTGCAATACCATTGGAGAGATCTACGATATCGTTGTAGAAGACATGATCCGCCAGTCCGCAGGATTGCACGGTTAAGAGGGCGGTCATGAAGAAGAAAAGTAATTTTAGCGGTCAGATCGGCTTTGTTCTGGCTGCAGCAGGAAGCGCTGTAGGCGTAGGAAACTTATGGCGCTTTCCTTATTTGGTGGCAAAAGACGGTGGCGGTCTTTTTCTGATCATCTATATCGTTTTGGTGCTGACCTTTGGTTTTACCCTGCTTACCACAGATATTGCGATCGGGCGAAAGACGGGACAGTCTGCCATAGCGGCTTATGAGACGATGCGTCCGGGCTGGAAAAAACTGGGTATTCTGACCTTTTGTGTACCAATGCTCATCATGACCTATTACGCCGTGATCGGAGGCTGGATCATCAAGTACTTTACCATCTATCTGACAGGTGATTTCGCAGCGGCAGCAAATGATGATTATTTCACGGATTTTATCACGGATCCGTCATCGGTCTGGTTTGGACTGATCTTTATGCTGGTTACCGGCTTTATTGTTTATAATGGTGTTGAGGGCGGTATTGAGCGCTGCTCCAAATTCATTATGCCGATCCTACTTGTCATGGTGGTAGGCATTGCCATTTTTTCGCTGACTTTGCGTTCCGGTGATGAGAGTGGAGCGGTCAGAACCGGTCTGGATGGACTGAAAGTATATCTGATACCGGACGTATCGGGACTTACGGTGTCGCGTTTTCTACAGATTACCCTGGATGCCATGAGTCAGTTATTCTTTTCTCTCAGTGTTTCCATGGGAATCATGATCACTTATGGTTCCTATGTAAAAAAGGAAGTTGATCTGAACAAATCGGTTGCACAGATCGAGATCGTGGATACCGGAGTGGCGATCCTTGCCGGTATGATGATCATTCCTGCTATTTTTGTCTTTTCCGGTATTGATGGCATGTCTGCCGGACCAAGCCTTATGTTTGTGGCTTTGCCAAAGACCTTTTATGCCATGGGAAAAGCAGGCTATGTGATCGGATTGGTATTTTTCCTTTTGACGGCATTTGCGGCGCTGACTTCCTGCATTTCCGTCTTGGAAGCCATCACGGCAAACTGCATGGAGGTATTTCATACCGAGAGAAAGAAGACAACCGGTGTCCTGACGATCGTTTATCTGATCGCCACGGCCGTGATCGCGCTGGGGTACAGCATCTTCTATATCGAGGTCAAATTGCCGAACGGCTCGACTGGACAGTTGCTTGACATTATGGATTACATCAGCAATAGTTTCCTAATGCCGCTCATTTCGGTATTTTCCACCATCCTGGTCGGCTGGATCCTTGGATCCAAGTGGATCGCAGAGGAGATGGAGCATCCAAACGGCAAGTTCTCCAGAAGGCATCTGTATAATGTCATGATCAAATATGTGGCACCGGTCATCATGGTGATCCTTTTCCTGCAATCAACGGGACTTTTGGATCGTTTGCTTGGAATGCTGGGCTAATGTATCCCTGACCCAGTACAGTTACGGCGCACCCGAAGCGATTGCGATCGGGGTAACGGTGGGACTGCATCTTTGGAAACGGCAGATGCTTCTTTCCATTGCCGGAGGAACGATCTGCTATATGCTTTTGGTGCAGTTGGTGTTTAAAAAAATACTTACATAAATGAAAAATCCTTGTTATAATAACAGGCGACACTAAATATCGTCTTGGCTTCTGTCTGATGGCTGAGACATATTTGGTGTCTTTTTGTTTGCAAAAAATTAGGAAAAGGAGGGCATATTTATGCCGAAAACAAGATTTGAAAGTATTATTTTTACCATGCTGATGGTCTTTTGCATGGTCTATTGCATGACGTGTTATACGATCGCATTGGGGATGGGAGGATTGACCTTGCCGGTCTTTGGCATGGCACTGCGTGAAATGTGGGTAGAATATATACTTGTATTCTGTCTGATTTTTTTCTGTGTGACCAATATGGCAAAGAAAATGGCACTTCGCATCATCAATCCCCAGAAAGATAGTCCTATTTTTCTGGTCGTAGCCATCCAATCTTTTACGGTCTGCCTGATCGTGCCAATGATCACCTTGTTTGCTACCTTCTTTCATGGGGGAGTGGCAGACTGGTTTACACGTTGGCTGCAGACAGCCTTTTTGTGTTTTCCGGTCGCACTCTGTCTACAGGTCTTTTTTGTGGGACCTTTTGTGCGCTGGGTCTTTCGCTGCATCTTCCTACGGGGAGAATGAGGACAAACGTAAAACGGAGGTTGACGATAATACTATTCTATAGTATACTTCCAAGCGTCCATCGGAGGGCAATTTGTTCAAGAGAAACAATAGCTGGATAAGATGGCAGGTTGAAATACCTGCTTCTTATCCGGCTTTTTTTCATAATGAGGAGGTTTTGTTATATGAAAAATACGTCATTTACCGAAGGAGAGATCATGCAGCCCTTGATCCTGTTTGCCATGCCTGTTCTGTTTGCGTTATTTTTGCAGGCAATGTATGGCGCAGTGGATCTTTTGATCGTAGGAAAATTTGCATCCTCTGCGGATGTTTCCGCGGTATCGACCGGATCGCAGATCATGATGACCCTGACCAATCTGGTCAGCAGTTTTGCCATGGGAACAACGATTCTTTTAGGACAGCAGATCGGCTGTGGGGAGAAGAAAGAGGGAGGAAAAACGGTAGGAACGGCGCTCGTTATGTTTGCTATCGTTGCCTTTGTGATGACGATCCTTCTGCTTGTATTTGCACCGCAGATCTGTAATATTATGAATGCGCCTGAGGAAGCCTACGTACAAACGGTTGCGTATGTACGCATTTGTGGAGGAGGTATGCTGGTTATCGTTGCCTACAACCTGATCGGCTGTATCTTCCGTGGCTTGGGTGATTCGAGGACACCTCTTTTGACGGTTGCCATTGCCTGCATCTGTAATATTGCCGGAGACTTGATCCTTTGTGCCGGATTTCATATGGGAACCGCAGGGGCGGCGATTGCAACGGTATTCGCACAGGTTATCAGTGTGATTATTTCTTTCTTCTTCATTCGCAGAAAGGAACTTCCATTTACTATGGAGAGAGAAGATATGCGGATAGAGAAAAACTTATTGCGGCGCATGATCGGACTGGGGGCGCCGATCGCTTTGCAGGATCTGCTCGTCAGTATCTCCTTTTTGATCATCTTAGCCATCGTCAATGCCATGGGGGTGATCGCGTCTGCGGGCGTAGGTGTGGCGGAAAAGGTCTGTGCTTTTATCATGTTGATATCTTCTGCATTTATGCAGTCTATGGCAGCCTTTGTCGCACAGAATTATGGCGCGGGTCGTATGGATCGGGCAAAAAAAGCCTTACATTATGGTACGGCTGTGTCATTTGCTATTGGTGTCGCTATGTTTGCGCTGACATTCTTCCATGGAGATGTCCTGGCATCCGTTTTCTCATCCGATCACGAAGTGGTTCTGGCAGCAGCCGATTATCTCAAGGCATATGCCATTGATTGCCTCTTTACTGCTATCTTCTTTTGCTATGTGGGCTTTTATAATGGGATCGGACAGACAAAGTTTGTTATGTTACAGGGAATCATCGGTGCTTTCTGCGTGAGAGTTCCGGTTTCCTATCTTATGAGCATACAAGCAAATACCAGTTTGTTCCACATTGGTCTGGCAACGCCGATGTCCTCCATCGTGCAACTGATCCTATGTCTTTTGTTTATGTGCTATGTGAAGAAAAGCCGGACAAAATTTGCCTAAGATAGCACTGGGAGTAAGAACAGAAAACAGTTTGATATTTCTACAGAATCGTGCTATATTCATCTCAAGAAAGTTTATTCAAATTGATTTTAACAAAAACATTCTGAATTAAAATAAGAGGTGATCAAATGTTTATTGGTAGAGAAAGAGAACTTGCGTCCTTAAATGAGTTTTATAATAAAGATGGTATTGGCATGACGGTTATCTATGGGCGTAGACGTATTGGCAAGTCTACACTCATTACGGAATTTGTGAAAGGGAAAAAAACTATTTTTTACACAGCCACAAAGGTTGGCAAGAACCGGAACCTGGAACTATTTTCAAAACAGGTAGTGGATACCTTGATGCCTGGAGTAGAGAATATCAGTTTTAAAACAACAGATGCGGTTTTTGAATTTATTGATAAAAATATTGGAGATGAAAAGATCATACTGGTAATTGATGAACTTCCTTATTGGGCAGAAAAGGATGACAAAAAAGTAATACCTAACAAAATGGGGATCAGTTGCAGCAAACGTCTACAAACATATTTCACGTATCTGGTCCTCTTTTCTCTCTTATTGTAATCATCTGCTTTTGATTCACACTGGGATTTATTATAACAAATATAAAAGGAATGCATAACTACTTTACAGTAATTATACATTCCTTTTTGTTATACCATATATATTTTTGCTATCATTAGCCCAAATGCTTTTCTATATAGGAAAGAAATTCCCCTGCCAATGGAATTATATCTTCATCTCTACGTTTTACATAGCCAAATGACACGCATTTTTGTCCATCAAAAAGTGCTTCCCCCTGAAATTGGGAACGATTTCCCAGATGTTCACTAC
>CAVGHS010000035.1:0-20305 GCA_963629085.1 bacterium | reverse complement strand
GAACATGTATGCAAAGGTGCAGGCACTTTTAAGTACAGCGTTATAGGTGGTATACGAAACTTTCGTCCTATACGGACGAAAGTTTTTTCTTTTATACACTGCATTTGTTCAGAATAAGAAATGATAGAAAGGAAGTCGACTATGTACAAGAAAGTCAACACGGAACTCAACTTTGTTGAGAGAGAAAAAGCCACAGAGAAATTCTGGCGTGACAATGACATTTTCAAGAAATCCATGGAGAATAGAAAAGAGGGAGAGACTTATACCTTTTATGATGGGCCGCCAACAGCCAACGGCAAGCCCCATATCGGTCATGTGGAGACCCGTACCATCAAGGATATGATCCCTCGTTATCAGACCATGAAGGGCAAGTATGTTCCTCGTAAGGCTGGATGGGATACCCATGGTCTTCCGGTCGAGATCGAAGTAGAAAAGAAACTGGGGCTGGACGGCAAGGAACAGATCGAAGAATATGGTATGGAGCCTTTCATCAAGCAATGTAAGGAATCTGTATGGAAATACAAGGGCATGTGGGAAGATTTCTCCGGCACCGTTGGTTTCTGGGCAGATATGGACAACCCATACGTTACCTATGATGACAATTTCATCGAGTCTGAATGGTGGGCGTTAAAAGAGATCTGGAACAAAAAGTTACTCTATAAGGGCTTTAAGATCGTGCCTTACTGCCCGCGTTGTGGTACACCGCTTTCTTCCCAGGAAGTAGCACAGGGCTACAAGTTGGTCAAGGAACGTTCCGCTATCGTCCGTTTCAAGGTGGTAGGCGAGGATGCATATTTCCTGGCATGGACGACGACCCCTTGGACCCTGCCATCCAACGTGGCTCTTTGTGTCAACCCAAATGAGACTTACTGCAAGGTCAAGGCAGTAGACGGTTATACCTATTACATGGCAGAAGCACTTTTGGACAAGGTTCTCGGCACTTTGGCAAAAGATGACGAGAAAGCATACGAAGTTTTAGAAACTATGACAGGTAAAGACCTGGAATACAAGGAGTACGAAGCCCTCTATGCCTGCGCAGCAGAAGCCGCTGCCAAGCAGAACAAAAAGGGACATTTCGTGACCTGTGATACCTACGTTACTATGAGCGATGGTACCGGTATTGTTCATATCGCCCCTGCTTTTGGTGAGGACGATGCCAATGTCGGTCGCAACTATGACTTGCCATTCGTACAGTTTGTTGACGGCAAGGGCGAAATGACAGCAGAGACCCCATATGCAGGCAAGTTTGTCAAAGAAGCAGACAAGGATGTACTGGTCGATCTGGATAAAGAGGGTAAGTTATTTGCCGCACCGAAGTTTGAACATGATTATCCACACTGCTGGCGTTGTGATACACCACTGATCTACTATGCAAGAGAATCCTGGTATATCAAGGAGACAGCCGTAAAGGATGATCTGATCCGCAACAATAATACCGTCAACTGGATTCCGGAATCCATCGGAAGCGGACGTTTCGGCAACTGGCTGGAAAACATTCAGGACTGGGCGATCTCCCGTAACCGTTATTGGGGAACACCACTCAACATCTGGGAATGTGAGTGCGGACATCAGGAATGTATCGGAAGCCGTGCAGAACTTGCAGAGCGTGCCGGTGATCCAAAGGCAGCAGAAGTAGAACTCCATCGTCCATATATCGATGCCGTGACCTTTACCTGCCCGGATTGTGGAAAGACCATGCACCGTGTACCGGAAGTCATCGACTGCTGGTTCGATTCCGGAGCAATGCCATTTGCACAGCATCATTATCCATTTGAAAACAAAGAATTATTTGAGCAGCAGTTCCCTGCACAGTTTATCTCTGAGGCAGTGGATCAGACCCGTGGATGGTTCCATTCCCTGATGGCAGAGTCCACCCTGCTTTTCAATAAGGCACCTTACGAAAATGTTATCGTACTTGGTCATGTGCAGGATGAAAACGGACAGAAGATGTCCAAGTCCAAGGGTAATGCGGTAGATCCGTTTGACGCTTTAGAGACCTATGGCGCAGATGCGATCCGCTGGTATTTCTACACAGCAAGTGCACCATGGATCCCGAAGAGATTTTCCGGCAAATTGGTACAGGAAGGTCAGAGAAAGTTCATGGGAACCCTGTGGAACACCTATGCATTCTTTGTACTTTATGCAAATATCGATGCGTTTGACGCAACCAAATATACATTGGACTATGATAAATTATCCGTTATGGATAAGTGGATCCTTTCCCGCCTCAATTCGGCTGTAAAGGATGTGGATGACAATCTGGCAAATTATCGTATCCCGGAGGCAGCAAAGGGATTGGATGCCTTTGTCGATGACATGAGCAACTGGTATGTACGCCGCAGCCGTGAACGTTTCTGGGCAAAGGGCATGGAGCAGGACAAGATCAATGCTTACATGACACTTTACACCTGTCTGGTTACCATCTGTAAGGCAGCAGCACCGATGATCCCATTCATGACAGAGGAGATCTATCAGAACCTGGTCAGAAGCATTGATGCAGCAGCACCGGAAAGTATCCATCTGTGCGACTATCCGGTCGTAAATGAGGCGTGGATCGACAAGGAACTGGAAAGCAATATGGACGAACTCTTAAAGATCGTTGTCATGGGACGTGCCTGCCGAAATACTGCCAACATCAAGAACCGTCAGCCAATCGGTCAGATGTATGTCAAGGCAGAAAAAGATCTGCCGGAGTTTTACATGGACATCATTGCGGATGAGTTGAATGTCAAGAAAGTGACCTTTACCGGTGATGTGGCTGACTTTACCACCTATACCTTCAAGCCACAACTTCGTACGGTAGGACCGAAATACGGCAAGTTCTTAAAGGGCATCCAGCAGGGCTTGGCTGCATTGGACGGAAACGCTGCCATGGCAGGTCTGAAAGCAGATGGCGTACTCAGACTTCCTGAGGTAGATGCATCCATCGAACTTTCTGAGGAAGATCTCTTGATCACCATGACCCAGAAAGAGGGCTATGTGACAGAAAACGATGCGGATATGACTGTGGTACTGGATACCAACCTGACAGAGGAATTGCTGGAAGAAGGCTTTGTAAGAGAGTTGATCAGCAAGATCCAGACCATGCGTAAAGAGGCAGACTTTGAGGTTATGGATCAGATTGCTGTATATTATCAGGGATCCGAAAAAGTCGGTCACATCTTTGCCGAGAACTGTGATACAATCAAGAAAGAAGTTTTAGCAACAGAGATCACAGCAGGCGACCAGGGCGAATACAATAAAGAATGGAACATCAATGGCGAGAAAGTTACTCTGGGAGTTTCAAAACAATAATGAGATTGCTGAGAAGAAAGGAGCCTAAGCAGATGGTTCATACTTTTGACAAGAAAGCGTTTAAGAAACAGATCAAAGATAACGTCAAACTCTTATATCGCAAGGAGTTTGAGGAGGCAGACGATCAGGAAGTCTACCAGGCAGTTGCACTGGCGGTCAAGGACGAAGTCATTGACAACTGGCTGGCGACTCAGAAGACCATGGAGAAAAAGGATCCAAAGACCGTATATTATATGTCTATGGAATTCTTGATGGGTAGAGCATTGGGCAACAATATGCTCAATCTCTGCCACTATGATGAGATTTCAGAATGTCTGGATGAATTGGGATTTGATATCAATGCGATCGAGGATCAGGAGCCGGATCCGGCACTTGGCAATGGCGGTCTGGGAAGACTGGCAGCCTGCTTTATGGATTCCCTCTCTACCTTGGGATACCCGGCATATGGCTGCGGCATCCGCTACCGCTACGGTATGTTCAAGCAGAAGATCGAGGACGGTTATCAGAAAGAAGTACCGGACAACTGGTTAAAGAACGGCTATCCGTTTGAGATCAAGCGACCGGAATATGCACATGAGGTTCATTTTGGCGGTTATGTCAGAACGGAGCAGGGGGAGGATGGAAATCTGCGCTTTATCCACGAAGGATACTCATCTGTGATCGCGGTTCCTTATGATATGCCGATCGTGGGTTTTGACAACAATATGGTCAACACCCTTATGATCTGGGATGCAGAGCCAAAGGAAGTCTTTAGTCTGGATTCCTTTGACAAGGGAGAATATGACAAGGCGGTAGAGGAGGAAAATCTGGCACGCAATCTTGTCGAAGTCCTCTATCCGAACGACAATCATATCTATGGCAAGGAACTCCGCTTGAAGCAGCAGTATTTCTTTGTATCTGCAAGTTTACAGCGTATTCTCGGTCGCTACAAAAAACATCATGACGACATTCGTAAATTACACGAAAAAGTCACGATCCAGATGAACGATACCCATCCGACGTTAGCCGTTGCAGAACTTATGCGCCTGCTTTTGGATGAGGAGGGCTTGAGTTGGGATCAGGCTTGGAAAGTTACGACCAAGACCTGTGCCTATACCAACCATACCATCATGTCAGAGGCTCTGGAAAAATGGCCGATCGAGATCTTCTCCCGTTTACTTCCGAGAGTTTATCAGATCGTTGAGGAGATCAACCGTCGTTTTGAGAT
Organism: bacterium; assembly: GCA_963629085.1. Classification (GTDB taxonomy): domain Bacteria; phylum Bacillota; class Clostridia; order Lachnospirales; family Lachnospiraceae; genus Pararoseburia. Next base: position 15,804 of record CAVGHS010000035.1, on the reverse strand, counting down.
CGAGATCCGTGACCGCTTCCCGGGAGACGAGGGTAAGGTTGCCCGCATGGGCATTATCCGTGACGGTCAGGTCAAGATGGCACACCTTGCCATTGCGGCAGGCTATTCTGTCAATGGTGTGGCAAAACTCCATACAGAGATCTTAAAGACCCAGTCTTTAAAAGATTTCTATGATATGTACCCGGACAAATTCAACAATAAGACCAATGGTATTACACAGCGTCGTTTCCTCTTACATGGAAACCGTCTTTTGGCGGACTGGGTGACAGACCATATCGGTAAGGAATGGATCACGGATCTGTCCCAGATGAAAAAGTTGGAACTCTATGCGGATGATAAGAAGGCACAGCATGAGTTCATGAACATCAAATACCAGAACAAACTGCGTCTGGCAGAATACATCAAGGAACACAACGGCATTGAGGTCGATCCGCGTTCCATCTTTGATGTGCAGGTAAAACGTCTGCATGAGTACAAGAGACAGTTGCTCAATATTTTGCATGTCATGTATCTTTACAACCAGATCAAGGAGCACCCGGAAAAAGAATTTTATCCACGCACCTTTATCTTTGGCGCTAAGGCGGCAGCAGGATACAAAAATGCAAAACTGACCATCAAACTGATCAACAATGTGGCAGAGGTCATCAATAACGATAAGAGCATCGAGGGTAAGATCAAAGTTGTCTTTATCGAAGACTACCGTGTATCCAATGCAGAGTGGATCTTTGCAGCGGCTGATGTATCCGAGCAGATCTCTACCGCCAGCAAGGAGGCATCCGGAACCGGCAACATGAAGTTTATGTTAAACGGTGCGCTGACTATCGGTACCATGGACGGTGCCAATGTGGAAATGGTAGAGGAAATGGGCGAGGAAAATGCCTTTATCTTTGGTATGAGTGCAGACGAAGTCATTGCACATGAGAAGAATCGTGACTACAATCCGATGGATATCTTCAACAATGATCAGGATATCCGCAAAGTCCTGACCCAGTTGGTCAACGGATTTTACAGTGGCAGCGATTCCGAACTCTTCCGCGATCTCTACAATTCCCTGCTGAATACACAGTGTACGCAGTACGCGGACACCTACTTTGTACTGGCGGACTTCCGTTCTTATGCAGATGCACAGCAGCGAGTTATGGAAGCCTATATGGATGAGACCGGATGGGCAAAGAAGGCACTCCTTAATGTTGCCAATGTAGGTAAGTTCTCATCTGACCGTACCATTCAGGAATATGTGGATGATATCTGGCATTTGGATAAGATCACAGTAAACAAATAATAAATATTTTCAGACAGATATGACAGCGGTCGCTTGGCAGCGGCTCGCTGTTATATTGCGTCTTATAAACCTGTGCTTTTGGCACGGGGGCAAGGAGCAAATGAGATGAAAACGGGATTGATCGTTGAAGGGGGAGGCATGAAATGCGCATATAGCGCAGGAGTTTTGGACATCTTTTTAGACGAGGGAATTCAGTTTGATTACTGCATGGGTGTATCTGCGGGCGCGGCAAACAGTGCGTCTTTTCTGGCAGGACAGCGTGAGAGAAATATGCGCTATTACACCAAACATGTCAAGGATCCGCGCTATATCAGTCTGCGCAGTCTGCTGACGACAGGATCCTTATTTGGACTGCAATATATTTACGGAACGATGACAAATGAGGGAGGCGGTGATCCGCTGGATTATGATGCCTATCACAACAATCCGACGGAGACTTATCTGCCGGCGACGGATGCCGAGACGGGACTGCCTCACTATTTTAATAAAAATGAGATCCGGCGCAATGAATACCAGCCGATCATGGCGACCTGTGCCCTTCCGGTGGCATGCCGCCCGATCTCTTATGAGGGACATGTCTATTATGACGGCGGGGTATCGGATTCCGTGCCGATCGAGCACGCCCTAGACCATGGCTGTGACCGCGTGATCGTGCTTTTTTCCAAGCCAAGGGGCTTTCGCATGAAGCCGCAGGGCGGCAAGATCGCCTACACGCTGGGACTGAAACATAAATATCCAAAGATCGTAGAGGATCTCAACCATCGCCACGAAGTCTATAACCGGCAGATGGACATGGTAGACACATTAGAAAAAGAAGGAAAGGTCATGACTTTCTGTCCGTCCGCAGATATCAAGATTGGCACCTATACCACCGACCCGGCGGTCATGATGCAGTTATATGATAATGGGATCGCGGATGCAAAAGCGCAGATGAGTCAGATAAAGGAATTTTTAAATGGAAAATAAAATGTCAAATATTTGGAAGTGCTTTCTGCCGAGCGTTTGTATCTTCGTCTTGCAGATGGCAATTTCTTTTGTGGGGATGTTCTTTGTCTTTTGTTACAAGGCACATGCTTACACCAGCGGGAGTTTTTCAGACTTCTTCCAGAGTTACTATAGCACGGTGACCTCAACGGACTTTAATGTGGGTGTCATGCTGGTCTATGCCGCTATGGCAGCCGTGTTATTTTTCTTCTGGTACTACAAAAAGGTATGTGATAAGAGTACGAAAAAGGGAGCATTTGCACTTTTTAAAGCGGGTCCGACAACTTGTATCGTAGGTGTGATCCTGCTTTCTTTTGGTATGCAGTATCTGTGTACTTATCTGATGAATGTAGTTTCCGTTCTTTTCCCAAACTGGCTGACCCAGTATGAGACCCTGATGGATGGCATGGGCTTATCGGACTCACTGACCCTGCCACTGGTGCTTTATACAGTCGTGATCGGACCCATCTGTGAAGAACTGACCTTCCGCGGACTGACCTTTTCCTATGCCAGACGTGCCATGCCGTTTTGGGCAGCAAATGTGGTACAGGCACTCCTTTTTGCCGGAATGCATATGAATCCCTTGCAGGCAGTCTATACTTTTTTGTTTGGCTTGGCGCTGGGATATTTTGTGGAAAAGGCAGGCAATCTTTCCATGGGCATCTGCCTGCATATTTGCTTTAACGCCGTAGGTGTTTTGAGTGGTGGTCTGTCATTGGGCGGCAATGGGCCGATGCAGTTCTTCTGTATCTTGTTCGGCTCTATGGTTGCTACTTATCTTGGGATTTTACTGCTGAACAAAAATGTAAAGAACATGGCGTAATTTATCATAAGTGGGAAAGGGAAAGACATGGCATTTGTACATTTACACACACATACGGAGTACAGTCTTTTGGACGGCTCCAACAAGATAACTGAATATGTGGCGCGCGTGAAGGAACTTGGCATGGATGCGGCTGCTATTACGGATCATGGTGTCATGTACGGTGTCATTGATTTCTATAAAGAATGTAAGAAGCAGGGCATCCGACCGATCCTGGGCTGTGAGGTCTATGTGGCACCCGGCTCCCGTTTTGACCGGGAGTTGTCGCATGGGGACGACCGCTATTATCATCTGGTGCTTTTGGCAGAAAATAATGTCGGCTATCAGAATCTGATCAAGATCGTTTCCATCGGTTTTGTGGATGGCTATTATTACAAACCGCGTGTGGATATGGAAACCCTGGAAAAGTACCATGAGGGTATCATCGCCCTGAGTGCCTGCTTAGCAGGCGTAGTACCCCGCTATCTGCAACGTGGCATGTATGAGGAGGCAAAGGAAATTGCCCTCAGGCATCGAGCCATCTTTGGGGAAAACAATTATTTTCTGGAATTGCAGAGCCACGGGATCGAGGCACAGGAATTGGTCAACCAGCAGTTGGTGCGCATGAGCAAGGAGACCGGCATCGAACTGGTCTGCACCAATGATATCCACTATACCTATGCAGAGGATGCGGCTCCGCATGATGTCCTTTTGTGTATCCAGACCGGCAAGAAACTGACCGACACCGACCGTATGCGCTACGAGGGCGGACAGTATTTTGTCAAGTCGGAAGAAGAGATGGCGGCGCTTTTCCCTTATGCACCGCAGGCGCTTTTAAATACGCAAAAGATCGCTGACCGCTGTAATGTGGAGATTGAATTTGGCGTGACCAAATTGCCGCATTATCAGGTACCGGAAGGCTATGACTCCTGGACCTACCTCAATAAACTCTGCTTTGACGGCTTGCAGGAACGTTATGGCGACCGAGCAGAGGAATTAAAGCCGCGTCTGACCTATGAGTTAGAGACCATCCAAAAGATGGGCTATGTCGATTATTTTTTGATCGTCTGGGATTTTATCAATTATGCCAGAACCCACCATATTCCGGTAGGCCCGGGACGAGGCAGTGCAGCCGGAAGTCTGGTTTCCTATACGACCGGTATCACCAATATCGATCCTATCCGCTACAATCTTTTGTTTGAGCGATTCTTGAACCCGGAACGTGTGTCCATGCCGGATATTGATATCGACTTTTGTTTCAACCGTCGTGGTGAGGTCATTGATTATGTCATTGAAAAATATGGCAAGGACTGTGTGACCCAGATCGTTACCTTTGGTACCCTCAAGGCAAAGGGTGTGATCCGTGATGTGGGACGTGTCATGGATATGCCGTACAATTATGTGGATTCCATCGCAAAGGCAGTGCCGGATGATCTTGGCATGACACTGGATCTGGCTTTGAAAATGAGCCCGGATCTGCGCAAGATGTACGAGGATGACCCGGAGGTCAAGCGGCTAATCGACACGGCAAAGCGTCTGGAGGGTCTGCCAAGGCATACGGGAATGCATGCGGCAGGTGTCGTTATCTCCCAAAAGCCAATGGATGAATATGTGCCATTATCGCGTGGTGGAGACGGAACGATCACGACCCAGTTCGTTATGACGACGATCGAGGAACTGGGGCTTTTGAAGATGGACTTCTTGGGATTGCGTACCCTGACTGTTATTGATGATGCTGTCCAGTTGATCAAGAAGAATTATGGCGTAGCGCTGGATATGGATCATATTGATTATGATGACAAAAAGGTCTTAGACCTGATCTCCTCCGGTAAGACGGAGGGTATTTTCCAGTTGGAAAGTGCCGGTATGAAAAACTTCATGAAGGAACTGCGCCCGGAGAGTTTGGAGGATGTCATCGCGGGGATCTCCCTTTACCGTCCGGGTCCAATGGACTTTATTCCTGCCTATATCAAGGGAAAGAATGACAAGTCGTCCATCACTTACGACTGCCCGCAACTGGAGCCTATCTTGGCACCGACCTACGGCTGTATCGTATATCAGGAACAGGTCATGCAGATCGTGCGAGATCTGGCTGGTTATTCTATGGGACGAAGCGACCTGGTGCGCCGTGCCATGTCCAAGAAAAAGACCCAGGTCATGGAAAAGGAGCGTCAGAATTTCGTTTACGGAAATGAGGAAGAAGGCGTCAAGGGCTGTATTGCCAATGGGATCAGTGAGGCTGTGGCAAATAAGATCTACGACGATATGATCGATTTTGCCAAGTATGCTTTCAACAAGTCCCATGCGGCTGCCTACGCAGTTGTGGCATATCAGACAGCATTCCTGAAATATTATTATCCGGTCGAATTTATGGCAGCCCTTATGACCTCTGTACTGGACAATGCAGGCAAGGTCGCTGAGTATATCATGGTCTGCCGGGAGATGGGGATTGAAGTCCTGCCACCGGATATCAATGTGGAAGAGGGCAAGTTTGCCGTATCGGACGGAAAGATCCGTTATGGCATGTATGCGATCAAGAGCATTGGTCGTCCAGTCGTTGATTTTATCGTGGCAGAACGTCAGCAGAACGGCGATTACAAGACCATCGAGGATTTCCTAAAACGTGTCAGCGGCAAGGAAGTCAACAAGCGCGCCGTGGAAAATCTCATCAAGGCAGGTGCTATGGATGGACTGGACGGCAACCGCCATCAGATGATCACGGTATTTCCATCCGTTATGGATCGCATCAGCAGCGATAAAAAGTCTTCCATGGCTGGACAGATGACCTTATTTGATATAGCGTCGGATGACGTGAAGGAAGAATTTGAGATCAGGATGCCGGATCTGGAAGAATACGATAAGGAAGAATTTCTGGCACTGGAAAAAGAGGTGCTTGGTGTCTATATCAGCGGACATCCTTTGGAAAAATATACCGAACTTCTGAAAAAGAATGTGACCGCGGGTTGCCGTGATTTCATGCTGGATGAGGAGACGCACAAGGCGACTGTGGCAGACGGAGCCATGGTCATTATCGGCGGCATGATCACGGACAAGACCATCAAATACACGAGAAACAACCAGACCATGGCTTTTATCACCATAGAAGACCTGCTTGGCAGTGTGGAAGTGATCGTCTTTGCCAGAGAATACGAAAAGTACCGAAATCTTTTGGAAGTAGACAATAAAGTACTGATCAAGGGACGCGCCCAGGCGGAGGAAGAAAAGAACGCCAAATTGATCTGTACGGAAATGCACGGCTTTGATGAGGTTCACAAGGAACTTTGGATCCAGTTCGCGACCAAGGAGGAGTTTGAAGAAAAACAACAGACCCTCTTTGATGCCATTGCCGATATGGATGGGGAAGACAGTCTGGTGGTCTATATTTCTGCCATCAAGGCGATGAAGCGCATGCCGGCAAATTGGAATATTTCTGTGAATGAGGATGCGGTGGAGAAAATATCACAGATCTTTGGCGGACAAAATGTAAAAGTTGTGGAAAAGAATGTTGAATTTCAAAGGAAAAGATATTAGAATATAAGTCGAGTGAATGGATTAAATTATAGGAGGAAGTTACGATGGCAAAAGAAGTACAGACAATTGGCGTCTTAACAAGTGGTGGAGACGCACCGGGAATGAATGCAGCCATCCGTGCAGTCGTGCGACAGGCGATTGCCAGAGGTAAAAAGGTCAAGGGAATTAAGCGTGGATATGCCGGACTTTTGCAGGAAGAGATCATAGATATGGATGCGCATAGTGTATCTGAGATCATCCAGCGAGGCGGTACGATCTTGCAGACAGCCAGATGCTTAGAGTTCATTGAACCAGAAGTGCAGAAAAAGGCAGCAGACATCTGCAAGAAGCATGGAATAGATGGATTGGTCGTTATCGGTGGTGACGGTTCCTTCAAGGGAGCACAGAAGTTGGCAGCACTGGGGATCAATACGATCGGTCTGCCGGGAACCATCGATCTGGATATCGCATGTACAGAGTACACGATCGGATTTGATACAGCCGTAAATACAGCAATGGAGGCAATCGACAAGGTGCGTGATACTTCTACTTCCCATGAGAGATGTTCTATCATCGAGGTTATGGGACGTGGTGCCGGATACATAGCACTCTGGTGTGGTATTGCCAATGGTGCCGAGGATGTATTGCTTCCGGAGAGATATGATTATGATGAGCAGGCGCTTGTCAACCATATCATCGAGGGCAAGAAAAAGGGCAAGCAGCATCATATCATCATCAATGCCGAGGGTATCGGACATTCTGCTTCTATGGCAAAACGTATCGAGGCTGCTACCGGTATTGAGACAAGAGCAACGATCTTAGGACACATGCAGCGTGGCGGAAGCCCGACATGTAAGGATCGTGTTTATGCATCAACCATGGGTGCATTGGCAGTAGACCTGCTTTGCAAGGGAGCATCTAACCGTGTTGTAGGTTATCGTCATGGCGAGTTCGTTGATTTTGATATTGATGAGGCACTGGCAATGACCAAGGGAATTGATGAATATCAGTTCGAGATCTGCAATACGCTTTGCAATTCATAACAGGAATGATATGAGGGATGGTGCCATGTGCATCATCCCTTTTTTCGTTTTCTACCACACAGAAAGGCTGGAAGTATGATTACAAGTACCGCAAATAAGCAGGTAAAACATATTATACAATTACAGAAAAAGGCGCGGCTCCGTCGTGAGGAGAATGTCTTTATCGCAGAGGGACCACGCATGGTCGCCGAGACGCCGAAAGAGATGCTGGAAGAGATCTATGTGGCAGAATCTTTTGCGCCTTCCTGGGATGGACCGGTGGATGAGGTCGTCAGTGACGCGGTGATGAAGGCTATGTCTGATACACAGACCCCGCAGGGGGTACTTGCTCTGGTAAAAAGACCTTCTTATGACTTGGAGGACATTCTTGCCAAGCGTCCGGCACATCTGCTCTTGGTAGAAGGGATCCAGGATCCGGGCAATCTGGGAACCATGTTTCGCACCGGGGAAGGCGCAGGCATTACCGGTGTGATCATGCACAAGACGACGGTGGATCTCTTTCATCCCAAGACTGTGCGCTCGACCATGGGAAGTCTTTACCGCGTGCCTTTTTATGTGGCGGAAGATTGGGAAAAAGATCTGCATAGGATTTCAGAGGCAGGCATATCTTTATATGCAGCGCATTTGCAAGGAAAGCAAATGTATGATATGTTTGACTATAGGTCTGACTGTGGATTCCTGATCGGAAATGAGGGGAATGGGCTGACGGATGCGACGGCAGCGATGGCGGATGCTTACCTGCGTATTCCTATGGAAGGATCGGTAGAATCTCTGAATGCAGCGATGGCAGCAGGCATACTTATGTATGAGGTCAGCAGGCAGAGAAGACAAAACTAGGAGGACGTAAGAAGTTGCGTATATGGTTCAAACAGTGGAAAGACAGCCGTATGGTGCGGGATCTGGTCATTGAGGACAATTCGGACGAGACGAGGACGCACAAGGTATTTGGCGCACTGGATCAGGCATGTTATGACATGGATCTGGGAAGACCTTTATGGCTGGATGTTACGGTGCGTGATTTTAAACGCCAGGCAAAAGCCAGATTTACCAAAGATTGTTTCATGGAAGAAGTTCCATTCGATTATTTAGAGATCGATGTCATTGAGGAAGACTAGGCGCGGTCAAAGAGCAGGGGGTAGTTAGCAATGGAGAGCATTATGATGCAGGACGATTCCGTGTTGTCATGGAATACGGCAATGCTTTTATATAATTCGGCATTAAAGGAAATGGGAACCAAGGTGGAGATCTTAAACGATGAATTCCAACATGTCCACCAGTACAATCCGATCGAATATGTCAAGACCAGATTGAAGTCGCCGGAGAGCATTGTCAAGAAATTAAAACGCTATGGATATGAGGATTCCATCCAGAATATGATCGAATACTGTAACGATATCGCAGGCGTGCGTATCGTCTGTTCCTTTACATCCGATATTTATCGTCTGGCGGATATGATCGGCAGACAGAGTGATATTACCGTTTTATCCATCAAGGATTATATCAAGAACCCAAAGCCAAGCGGATACAAGAGTTATCATATGATCGTTACGATCCCGATCTTTTTGTCCGACCGTATGGTGGATACCAAGGTGGAGATCCAGATCCGCACCATTGCCATGGATTTCTGGGCGAGTCTGGAGCATAAGATCTATTATAAGTTCGAGGGGCATGCGCCGGCTTATATCAGTCATGACTTGCAGGAGTGCTCCAAGATCGTGTCCGAACTTGACGAAAAGATGCTCATGCTAAATGAGGCGATCCTAAAGGCAAAAGAGGAACAGGAGAAAAAAGAGGCAGAATCAAAGTAGAATTGTTTACCCAGTCAACAAACCCTGTTGACTGGGATTTTTTATGCTTTGTGGTATTGCACATTGTTGTTTTTTGAATACAAAAATAGGTTGAACTATTGGAAAGAGAATGATACAATAGGGATTGTACTAAAATAAATACATCGGTAAAACGATGAGGAGTTTACATGGATGAGATGACAGTGAAGGCACTCGCCAAGATCAATATCGGTCTGGATGTGACGGGCGTGCGGGAGGATGGATACCATCTGGTGCGCATGATCATGCAGACGGTGCATATGTATGATCTGGTGACGGTGTCTAAGAGTGCAGAGACAGGTATTTCTATGACGAGTAATGCCAAGTATCTGCCGACCAATGAGGATAATCTTTGTATTAAGGCTGCCAAATTGCTGGCAGATGAATTTTCCATCACGGATGGGACACAGATCAGACTCAGCAAGAGGATTCCGGTTGCGGCAGGCATGGCTGGAGGCAGTTCAGATGCAGCAGCCGTTTTATATGGTATGAACCGGATCCATGGGCTGGGACTTTCCAAAAAAGAATTGATGGAGCGAGGCGTAAAGATCGGCGCAGATGTACCCTATTGTCTGATGCGGGGGACAGCGCTTGCCGAGGGGATCGGTGAGGAACTGACAGAACTTCCTCAGATGATGCGTTGTCCGGTCTTGATCGCAAAACCGCCGATCTCCGTTTCTACCAAGTATGTCTACGAGCATCTGGATGCGATCAAGGATCCGGTGCATCCGGACATCGATGCCATGATCGCTGATATTACGGCAGGAGACCTGCATGCTTTGGGGTCCCATATGGGCAATATTTTAGAGGATGTGACCATACAGAAATATCCGGTGATCGCCCAGATCAAGGAACTGATGCGCCGGAATGGAGCCGTGGTCTCCATGATGAGCGGCAGTGGACCGACCGTCTTTGGATTTTTTGATGACGAGGAGACTTTACAGAGAGCAAAGCGTGCAGTAGAGGCATCTGGACTTGCCAATCGCGTACAATGCACGACCATTTATAATAATAGGAGATAATAGAGAATGAGTGAAGAATTACAGTTGGACATGGATTCCTATTTGCCCCTGCGAGACGTAGTATTCAATACCCTGCGCAATGCGATCCTGCGAGGGGATCTAAAGCCGGGCGAGCGTTTGATGGAAATGCATCTGGCAAATAAATTAGGAGTCAGCAGAACACCGATCCGTGAGGCAATCCGTATGTTGGAGCAGGAAGGACTTGCCGTGACCATCCCACGCAAGGGTGCCCAGGTCGCCAAGATGACGGAAAAGGATCTACAGGATGTCTTGGAGATCCGTGATGCTTTGGATGAGTTGGCGGTCAGCATGGCATGTCAGCGCATGACGCCGGAATTGTTATTAGAACTCAAAGATTCCATGAAGGATTTTGAGATCGCAACGAGATCCGGGGATGTGCGAAAGATCGTGGAGGCAGATGAGGCATTCCACAATGTCATTTACCGTATGGCGGACAATCCAAAGTTGGAGACGATTGTCAACAATATGCGTGAGCAGACTTACCGCTACCGTTATGAATATGTGAAAGGCAATAGCACTTACAACCAGTTGATCGAGGAACATACTCAGATCATCGCGGGCTTTGAGAAAAAGGACAGCGACTATGTCAAGGAGATCATGCATACGCATCTGGAGAATCAGATCGAGGCAGTCCGCGTGGTTATCCGCGAACAGGAATAAATTTCAAATCATGCGACCATACTAAGAGACAGGCGAAAGCCTGTCTCTTTTGACGTTAAGAATGCCCAGCCACTTTGCATACCCACCCCCACCGAAGGAGGGAACATATTATGTGCGACAGTACAATTATGTAAGGGAAACTTGCTGTCACCAAATGTGGAGGCTCTAAAAGGATGTGCTTGCTTTAGCCGATCAGACCTGTTCTTGCAAGGTTAGACAGGCTAGGGATAATGTTCTCCCTGTGCAGATATGAATGCATAGTGAGTTAGAGATTCTTGGAACTTGGGATCAAGTAGGCAACTCGGGTACACGGATGTACCCGAGAGGCGCAACCGCACAAGGATGTTCGTTTGCGCCGGTTGCCGCTGGCATTTTTAGGGGAGGCACCAGTTCCTAGAATCTCTTGCGAACGAAGCCCTGAATATCTGCACAGGGCGGACATATCCCGTCACCTGTCGAAGCCGTGCAAGTACAGTTCAGCAACAAGCAAGCACATCCTTAAGATCCTCATCACATTTGCCTCCAAAGCAAGAGCCCCTTACATAATTGCACTTGTCGCACGGTGAGATGATGATTATAGCCTATCTTCCTTCGGTGGGACGAGGATGCAGGGCGGCTGGGCAGAGAGGAAGGTAGTATGGAGCAAGGATATAGATTCACGGGAAAGATCGCAGAAGATAAGGGCGCAATGCAGGATATTTTTGCAAATTGCGATGACATCTTACAGCGGGATATGACGCTGGGAGCAGAGCACGGCATTGCCTGTTTTTTACTTTACATTGAGATCACCATGTCATCTGTCATGTTTGAAATGACAGCCATCGGGCAGTTTTTGACCCGTTTATCTGTCATGCCGGAGGAGAAGATCCGGCAGCAGTTGGAGGAGAACGGACAGGGGCTTTCGGACATGGTCTTATATGACACGGCAGAGGAAGCCGCCGCCGGCCTTTTGACGGGAGATGCCATCTTGGTGATCGATGGCTTTGCTCGTGCCATGAAGATCCCGGACAAGGGATATCCGGGTGCTTCCGTGCGGGATACAGACTCAGAGAAAGTCCTGCGTGGATCAAACGAAGGCTTTAACGAGAATGTCAAGATCAATACCGCCCTCCTGCGTAAACGCCTGCAATCGACAGATCTGAAAGTAGAAAATATGAGTCTGGGCGTGCGCACCAAGACTCTGGTCAATCTGGTATATATGGATGGTATTGTAAGAAAAGGCTTACTGGAACATGTCAAGGCACGCTTGTCTGATTTTGTGATCGATGGCATTTTAGATAGTGGTATGGCAGAGCAGTTGACGGAAGAAACCTGGCTGTCACCCTTCCCGCAGATCCAGTCGACCCTGCGCCCGGATCGTGCGGTCATGGCAGTTTTAGATGGAAAGGTAGTCATCCTCTGTAACAATTCCCCGGCAGCCCTGATCGTGCCGGCAGATTACAATTCTTTTATTCAGACATCCGATGACTACTACCAGCGTCCCATCGTGGCTTCCTTTGGCAGAATGCTCCGCTATGCGGCATCTTTTCTGGCAGTTGCCATGCCGGGGCTTTATCTGGCAGTCACCAATTTTCAGACAGGCATCCTGCCGACAACCCTTCTGATGTCCTTTGCGGCGGCGCGCTTAGGTGTGCCTTTCCCGGCTGTGGTAGAAGTCCTTTTGATGGAACTATCCTTTGAACTGCTCCGGGAGGCGGGCGTGCGTCTGCCGGGAGCCATGGGCAATACCATCGGTATTGTCGGTGGACTGATCATCGGACAGGCGGCGGTGGATGCCAATATTGTCAGCCCGATCGTTGTGATCGTGGTGGCATTTACCGCCCTATGTTCTTTCGCCATTCCCAATGAGGAATTTGCGGGTGCTTTTCGGATGCTCAAGTTCTTCGTTATCCTCATGAGTGCCTGGCTGGGCTTTTTCGGATTTCTTTGGTCTATGTTTGCCATACTCATCCATCTGGCACTCTTAAAAAGTTATGGGCAGCCTTATTTATTGCCCTTCATTGGCGTCAAGGGGGATGAGGAGACCAGACACAAGGATTCTCTGTTCCGTTTTCCGCTGGGAAAGATCTTTTATCGTTCGGTGCATGCAAAATGGGATCAGAAAAGAAAATTTCGCCGGAAAGGGGATCTATAGTCATGCAGATGCAAAATGGAAAAATTTCCCTGCGACAATATAAAAGATTGCTCTTTTTTGACATGGTCGGTCTGGGTTTGGTGGTCCTGCCGGATCTTTTGGCGGAACATGTGGAGCGGGCAGGCGGCTTTTCTATCCTGCTGGGAGCCTTGCTTGCCAGTCTTTATGGAAAACTATTGCTGGGCTGTATGCGAAAGGGGATACGAGGAAGGTCATGGCTTTATATTCCTTATGGCATTTATCTGCTTTTGGTAGGAGCCTTAGGACTTTATCTTCTGACAGACCTGGTGCATACCTTTTTGCTTCCGGAGGAGTCTTTTTTCCTGCTTACCTTATTGATCCTGCTTTTGGTGCTTTATAGCAGGCGCGCCGGCTTAGAAGGGCGGGGACGTACTTTTGAGGTGCTGTTCTGGCCTATGTTACTCCTTTTGATCATTCTGCTGGCTCTGGGGGCAAGCAGTCTGCGTGGCATGAATCTTTTTCCTTTGCAACTTTCAAAAAATGCTTTTGCTTTCCTAGGCTGGTATCCGGCTTTTTTGGTCTTTTCTTCCTGCCAGTTTGTCTTTTTTATGGGGGATGGTCTGGAAGATGGCGTGGATCAAAAAGCCCTGTGGAAAGGAACTTGTGAGATGATCTGGCTGTCAGCCCTTGTTCTTTTTCTGACCTATGAGATGCTGCTCGGCTCCTTTGGCAGTCAGGCACTGGCGGCGGCAGAGACACCGATCATGATCTTTACCAGCAACATTGTCATTCCCGGTGGCTTTTTGCGACGGCAGGAAGCCCTGGTGGCAGGCGTGTGTTTTGCGGGGCTGATCGCTTTCTGCGGCAGCGGTCTTTATTATGGGATCTTTTGCATCAAACGGGGGTTAGGACTGGAAAAAAAGGAACATGGGAAAGGGGAAAAGGCAGTGGTCTGGCTATCTGCACTTAGCATCCTCCTGGTCAGTCAGGGTCAGTACTATTACGGAAAACAGGATGGAGGGCTTATGGTTCTTCTGGCATGGCTGTCGGCATTTGCCATCTGTCTGCCCTTTTTTCTTATGAAGCGGGAAAAAAGAAAAGGGAGGATGGCACTGGCAGCCCTATGCGTGGGCGTGGCTTTCGTCGGATGTGGCTGTAGTGTGCAGGAACTGGAAAATAAGAGTTTTCCTATGGTCATGTCTCTGCGTGCCGAGGAAGGCGATTGCGTGCTTACCTATAAATACATGGATCTGTCCCGGGTATCCGAAAAAGAAAAGACCAAGCAGGGCAGTGATGAACTGACCGTGCAGGCATCTTCCGTGATGGGCGTCATCCGCCGCATGGATGAAAAAAACGGTAAGATCTTAGACCTCAACCATGTTAAAGTCCTTTTGCTGGAAGCAGAATTTTTGGAGGAAAAGGATTTCATGCAGGAACTGGTGGAGATCGGGAATAGTGGTGTGGATCTGCCGGGCAACATGATCGTCTTTGTGGCGGAGGATGTGGATGCCATCAGCAATCTGCAAGAGGAAATGGATGAAGATCTGGGGCATTATCTGGCGGATATGCTGGAAGGCAATCCCAATTATGAGGACACCAGCGGGGCAACCTTTAAAAGTCTGATCTGCGACTGGTACAACGGAGGGAGCAGTACCATCCTGCCAAGTCTGGGCGTGCAGGATGATCTGCCGGTCGTGGACGGTTATTATCTCATGCAGACCGATGCGCGTGGGGATGATCAGATCCTGCACAAGGTGACTGCCGAGGAAGGCTATGTGGCAGGACTGTGCAGTGGTGCCATTGGCATGGTGGATATGGATGTGGATGGCGGGCAGATTCATCTGGAAAATGTCAAAGTTTCCTATGAATATACGGCAACCAATTCCGGAGTCGGCTGTCAGTTGACATTTCGCGGAGACATCATACAAAAGGACAGCGTCGATCTTTCGACAAAAGAATTGCAGGATGCGGCTGCTGCCTATTTAGCGGGCATGATCCAAAATGCCTATGAACAAAAGGGGCTGGACCTTGCCAGCTCTTATGGTCACTTGCGCTGTCATGATCTGGATCTATATGAAAAATATCAGGGACGGGCGGGGGCTTATCGGCAGGATCTGCATTTGGAAACGACCTGTAAATTCCGTGTTGTTGTATAAAAGAAAAAATCGGTTGCATACTTTGGTTAGAAACATCGGAGACGTGTCCGGTGTTTCTAATCCAAACAGAAAGAGCAGGAAGCAGATATGTATGCAAAAAGAAATCATATAAGGATCATAGGGGGACTCTTGATCGTAGGGCTGCTTGTCCTCATAGGGCAGAGCCGCCATTTGCAGAAAGATTATGCCAATGAAGTATTCCGTTTTCATGTGATCGCCAACAGTGATACCGAGGAAGATCAGGCACTGAAACTGCAGGTGCGGGATCAGGTGGGAGCCTATGTGTCAAAACTGCTTGCAACGGCAAGCGATAAAAAGGAGACGGAAAGTATCATCCGTGCGCATTTGACGGAGATCGAGCAGATCGCAGGGCAGGAGATTGCCAAAGAGGGCTATACATATC
>CAVGHS010000034.1:7848-20445 GCA_963629085.1 bacterium | reverse complement strand
GCCGGGAATTTTTGCCGGTATCCTGCATCGTTACTTAAAACAGAAATATATACACGTCGTGGTCTCTATGGATGCAGGGATGGAGGAGGCCTACAGTTTTGGTCGGCGACACCCGGCGATCCCGGTCTTTGTGGGATTTGAAAGAGAAGAAAAGGAAAAAATCCTGGCGGTCTACCCAAATGCATCCTATTGTATAGGAAAAATTGCCTGTACGAAAGAACAGAAAGAGGAAATCCGGGAAGAATTGCGTAGCATGTATGAAAGACGTTTTTCCTATCATTATGCGGTGACATCTTTGCCTTATGTGCTATGTCACAAGCCGCATGACCGGAAAGACTCTTATACCGTTTTTCCTCTGTGGTCTATGGAGTATTTTGTGCCATAGGACAAAAGTATATACTGGGGACGGTGGCATGGAATGTGCAGATCTTACTGTGGCTGGGTGTTCTTTTGAACATTCTTTTTGTTCTTCTGGTCGTACTGGCGATCTTAAGACCGGGCTGGATCCTTTCTGTCGCAGATGGTCTGGGAAAGGTCATTTTTCGCAGGCAGGAAGAAAAGCGTAGGGACTGGCAGCAGAAGGTCAGTGACTTTGTGGAGCAGTATAAAATGGCGGGCATCTATATCGCTAGGCAGAAAAAGATGATTTTTGGCTGTTTCCTGCTTACGATGTTCCAGCGTTTGCTGCAATTTATGGTTCTGGGTCTGCTGA
Source organism: bacterium (assembly GCA_963629085.1). Classification (GTDB taxonomy): domain Bacteria; phylum Bacillota; class Clostridia; order Lachnospirales; family Lachnospiraceae; genus Pararoseburia. The sequence continues at coordinate 19,733 of CAVGHS010000034.1, read as the reverse complement.
TCCTGCCTTATCAGGCATCCTGGCAAATTTTTGCAAAATTGACCTATGCCAAAGCCTATATTGTCATGTCTGTAGAAATGCTGCCCCTACCGGGAGCGCAGGGAATCACGGAACTGACTTCCCTACAGATCTTACAGAATGTGATCGCGGACAGCGGTATGCAAAGTGGGATCGTGCTGGAACGTATGGCAATGTTTTATGTGCCGCTTCTATGTGCCGGGGGAATCATCCTGTTAAATCTTTGCAAGCGCAGAGGGATGTGCTATACTTATCGAAAATAAAAAGGCAGGAGATAAAAACGATGAACATTGTATGTTTGGACTTAGAAGGAGTATTGGTGCCGGAGATCTGGATCGCATTTGCCGAGGAGAGCGGCATACCGGAATTGAAGCGGACAACGCGGGACGAGCCGGATTATGATAAACTGATGAACTGGCGCCTGGCTATCCTAAAGGAGCATGGACTTGGCTTAAAGGAGATCCAGGAAACGATCGCCAAGATCGATCCGATTCCGGGAGCAAAGGAATTTTTGGATCAGTTGAGGGAAATGACACAGGTCATCATTATCAGTGATACCTTTACCCAGTTTGCAGGACCTTTAATGAAGAAACTGGGCTATCCGACCATATTTTGTAATTCCTTGGAGGTGGCTGAGGATGGGGAGATCACCGGATTTCAGATGCGCATTGAGAATTCCAAGTATTCCACGGTCAAGGCATTGCAGTCCATCGGTTATGATACGATCGCTTCTGGTGACAGCCACAATGATCTGGGCATGATCAAGGCGAGCAGGGCAGGCTTCCTATTTAAGTCTACCGACCAGATCAAGCAGGACAACCCGGATATTCCGGCATATGAGACTTATGACGAACTGCTGGCAGCCATCAAGGCGGCATTATAAAAGAAAAGAGATGCGTTAGGGACATATCTTCTACAAGGGATATGTCCTTATTTTTGCTCTTATTCATATAATTCCTATTGCAACAGTATGAAATGTATGATAAAATCCAAAACATATGAAATTAGGATAGGTAAACCAAGAAAGAACAGAGGAAATAGATTATGGCACGAGGATTTGAGACAAAATGTTTACACTTAGAAGAGGAGGAAGGAGACTGTAGCCACTTCGGCGCAATTTCTTATCCCATCTATCAGACGGCAACTTACGCACATCCCGGTGTAGGACAGAGCACAGGTTTTGACTACAGCCGCTTGCAGAATCCGACCAGAGAGCATCTGGAAAAGATCGTAGCAAGTCTGGAAAATGGTATCGATGCCCTTGCTTTTACCACAGGCATGGCTGCCATTACCATGCTGATGGAGTTGTTTGCTCCGGGAGACCATTTGATCGTGGACGAAGACCTGTATGGTGGAAGCATCCGTCTGTTTACCCATGTGTCATCCAAAAACGGACTGACCTTTTCTTCTGTGCCGTGTCATGCGGTGGATGTAGAGAATTATATCCAGCCAAATACCAAGGCAATCTATATTGAGACACCGACCAATCCCATGATGAATGTCACGGATATCGCTGCTTTGGCACAGTTGGCAAAAAAACATGACATCCTCTTGATCGTGGATAATACTTTCCTATCTCCCTATTTCCAGAATCCTTTGGACCTGGGGGCGGATATCGTCATCCATAGCGGAACGAAATTTTTGGGCGGACACAACGATACGCTGGCAGGATTTCTGGTAACAAACCGGGCGGACATCAGCGAAAGATTCCGTTTTCTGATCAAGACGACAGGCGCAGGTCTGGCACCGTTTGACTGTTTCCTTATCCAGCGCGGTATCAAGACATTGGGAATCCGCATGGAACGTGCGCAGGCAAACGCTATGGAGATCGCGCACTGGCTGCAAAAGCAGTCCTGCGTCACAGAGGTGATCTATCCGGGCTTGGAGAGTCATCCGGGACATGAGATCATGAAAAAGCAGGCACGCGGTTTTGGGGCTATGCTTACCTTTCAGGTAAAGAGTCAGGCATATGCATATGTCATTCTTGGAAACGTGCGCATGATCAAATATGCGGAAAGTCTGGGAGGCGTGGAGACCCTTCTGACCTATCCGATGACCCAGACCCATGCAGATGTGCCGGATGAGATCCGCAGGAAAAACGGCATTACCGAATGTACCCTTCGTATGTCTGTAGGTATCGAGGATGTCAAAGACCTTTTGGCAGAATTGGAAAAAGTCTTTGCAGAGGCGGAGCAGGAAATAGAAGGCTAAGAAGCATAGAAGAAAAGATACAAAAAGGAGAAAATCATGGCAGAGAGAAACTTAGATTTTGACCGACCGATCGATCGAAAGGGAACCAAGTGCTTAAAATACGACTTTGCGGTGGAGCGTGGCATGCCGACAGACATCCTGCCGCTCTGGGTGGCAGATATGGATTTTCAGACATCTTCCTATATACAGGATGCTATCGTAGAGGCTGCTTCGCACGGAATCTTTGGCTACAGTGAGTCGGATGATGCCTATTTTGAGGCACTGCAGGCATGGATGCAGGAGCGCCATCAATTTGAGATCGAAAAGAAATGGGTGATAAAGACTCCGGGCATCGTTTTAGCACTTGCCATGGCGGTCAAGGCGTACACTAAGGTAGGGGATGGTGTGCTTTTGCAGCTTCCGGTCTACTATCCTTTTTCAGAGGTCATCCGCGATAACGGCAGACGTGTGATCAGCAATGATCTGGTGCTGGGAGAGGACAACCGCTATCATATTGATTTTGTGGACTTTGAAGACAAAATCGTGCGTGAGAATATCAAGTTATTTCTTCTCTGCAATCCGCACAATCCGGTAGGACGTGTCTGGACGGAGGAAGAACTCTTGCATATGGGGCAGATCTGCCTGCGTCATGGTGTGACGGTGGTCAGTGATGAGATTCATCATGACTTTATTTTCAAGGGGCAGCATCATGTCTTTGCCGGACTCAGTGATGCCTTGGCGGACATTACGGTTACCTGTACCTCCCCGAGCAAGACCTTTAATATTGCTGGCTTGCAGGTATCCAACATCATCATTAAAAACGAAAATCTGCGCAAGGCATTTATCCATCAACTGGATGCAGCAGGCGTCAGCCAGATCGGACTCATGGGTCTGGTTGCCTGTCAGGCTGCCTATGCACATGGGGGCGAGTGGTACGAAGGTATGCTTTCTTATGTGCAGGAAAATATTGATTATGTCAGAACTTTTGTCGAAGAAAGGCTGCCGGGGATCCGGATGGTCGATCTGGAAGGAACCTATCTGGTCTGGCTGGATTTCCGCGGCACAGGGCTGTGTCAAAAGGAACTGGAGGACATGATCATCTATGAGGCAGGACTCTGGCTGGATAGCGGAGCCATCTTCGGCAAATCCGGGAAAGGCTTTGAACGTATCAATGTAGCGTGTCCGCGCAGCACCCTGCAAGAGGCGCTGGAACGGATCGAGCGTGCATGGAAGAAACATCAAATCGCATAAAGGCGGGAGCGGCAAAGAGGCAGGAGAGATTTCTGCCTCTTTTCTATATAACAAACCATGTCAGGTGTGCTATACTGTGTCTATCAAAAACTTGGAGGACATTATGGATATCAAAGAACAAATTCATGGATTATCAGAAGAAATGATAGAAAACCTTGGCAGATTGGTTGCCATTGATTCGCAGTTGGCAGAAGCCAAAGAGGGAAAGCCTTTTGGCGAGGGACCGGCAGAGGCGCTTCGTGTGGGGCTGGAGATTGCTGACGAATTGGGATTTCGGACGGTCAATCTGGACAACTACTGTGGTTATGCAGAGATGGGCGAGGGAGAGGAGATCATCGGCATTGCCGGACATCTGGATGTGGTGCCGACCGGCGGTGACTGGACCTATGATCCTTTTGCTCTGACACGCGACGGTGACTATCTGTACGGACGCGGAACCACGGATGACAAGGGACCGGTCTTGGAAGCACTTTATGCGATGAAACTCTTAAAGGATTCCGGTATCAAATTAAATAAGCGCGTGCGTCTGATTATGGGCTGCAACGAGGAGACCGGATCCAAGTGTATGGAACACTACAACGAGGTCGAGGAGGAACTCTCCTGTGGCTTTACGCCGGATGCCAGTTATCCGTGTATCCATGGGGAAAAAGGCCATATGGAAATGATGGCGTATTCCAAGAATACCAAGATCCTGTCTATGAATGGCGGATTTGTCTCAAATGCGGTATGTGATTCCTGTACGACTGTGATCCCAGCGGAGGATGGCTTGCAGGAACGCCTGGAAAAGCTGCTGGCAGAGACAGACCTGCAGGAATATAAAGTCAGCCAGGCAGATGGAAAGATCACCATCTTTGCCAAGGGTCTGCCGGCACATGCTTCTACGCCGACCCTGGGTGTTAATGCCGCAGGGGTTACCTGTGAAAGTCTTGCAAAGGCAGGATTTGAAGATGATTTTGTGACCTTCTACAACAGCCATCTGGGAACTGCCTGTGACGGCTCCGGTGTAGGTCTTGCGTTTGCAGATGAGTACGGAGACCTTACCTTCTGTAATGGTATCGTAAAGACGGAAGACGGTGTCATTTCCTGCACGATCGATATCCGTGTGCCTGTGACCTTAAAGGCAGACCAGGTGCGGAAGATGTGTCAGGGACATCTGGAAGACGAAAACGGACGTATCGAGATCTTAGAGATCGGTGATCCCCTTTTCTTCCCAAGAGAATCTCCGCTGGTAGAGGCTCTTTACAAGGCATATGTGGATGTGACCGGAGACAGCGAACACCAGCCTATGGTCATCGGCGGTGGTACTTATGCCAAGTCTTTGAAGAACATCATTGCCTTTGGACCGGAAAAACTGGGCGTGGATTATCGCATCCATGGTGCAGATGAGTATATCCTGATCTCCGGCATGGAGGAATCGGTCCTGATCTATACGGAAGCGATCAAGAACCTTTTGGCAATCTAAGATCACAAAATTTGTCAAAAAAATGCATTTTCTAATTGCGAAAGAGCAGGCTGCCATATATAATAATATTCGGAAATAAAGTTACATACTTTTAGATAAGAATACATTTATATAGATTGAGATAGCAAATGAGAACAATATATACATATAATGAAGGAATCAACTTCCTTCGGGCAGTTTCCATCCTGGGGATCGTGCTTTATCACATCTTTCCATTCGCCATGAAGGGAGGCTTTCTTGGCGTCTGCTTTTTCTTTTTAATATCAGGCTATCTGGCAGCAAAAAAAAGCCAGATTGATTGGGATAATGAGAACTTTCGCATTCGTAAATATTATATCAAAAAAGGGCTACGCATCTATCCGGCACTCTATATCATGGTCATGTCGGTCATTGCCTTTTTTACCATCTTTCATCAGGAACTTTTGTTAGGGGCAAGAGAGGAGGCGGCAAGCATCTTCTTTGGTTACAACAACTGGTGGCAGATGCTGACACAGGCGTCTTATTTCATGAAGATCACAGAGCATTCGCCATTTACCCATCTGTGGTATCTGGGCGTGGAAATGGAACTTTTGATTTTATGGCCTTTGCTCTTTTTACTCTACAAGAAATGGATCGAGCCGCGTCTGGGCAAGCGGGCAGTATGGTTCTTTGTTCTTTTGACCCTTGCTTCCATGCTTGCCATGGGGCTTATGTATCGCGCAGACAATGTCAACCGTGTTTACTATGGTACAGACACGCGCGCCTTTTCTTTTTTGATCGGTGTGGTCTTAGGACTCAAGGAAGATGACTGGAATAAAAAAGGCAATATCCTCTTTCAGGGGGAAAATGGGCGGGCTCTTTTTTTCGTATCTTTATTGGTGACGATCTCTCTTTTTGTCTTGGTAGAAGGGGAAGAAGCCTGGCTGTATCGCGGAGGCATGGCGCTGGTCAGTCTGTTTTTTGCCTTTATGGTCTATGTGATGAACCAATGCGATTTCACGATGTCGGCACTGGGACAAAATAAGATCCTGCAATGGACCGGCAGACACAGTTACTGGATCTATCTGTGGCATTATCCACTGCTCTTTATTATCAACTTACAGCATATCTTTTAGGGATGAGGTGTGTAGCGATGAAAGATAAAAAGTATTACAAAAAAGTAGTCATTGGGATCGTGGTCGGTATCATTTCCGCGATCGCCATCGTTGGATTTATCAAGGCTCCGTCCAAATCTTCCGATCGTCTGGCAGAAGATCTGCAAGAGGAATTTAAAGCCAATCAGAAGATGCTAAAGGAGCAGGATGCGGCAAAGCAGACCAGCGCGGATCAAGATACATCCGACAGCAAGGTTGCCAAAAAGGATGCAGGACCGGACATTACCTGTGTGGGGGATTCCGTCATGCTGGGAGCAGCACCGGAACTGATGCAGGCTATCCCGGACGGGGTGATCGATGCCAAGGAAAGCCGACAGGCAAGAGATGGTGTGGAGATCTTAGAAGGTCTGAAAGAAGAAAATAAACTGGGTTCCACTGTCGTCATCGAACTGGGCACCAACTGCTATTTCAGTCAGGCGACAGGTCAGGAGATCATTGATTATCTGGGGAAAGATACCAAGATCTACTGGGTTACCGTCTATGGCAAGTATTTACAGGATCAGGAGCGGACCAATGGTGTGATCCGCCAGTTGGCAAAGGACAACAAAAATGTGGAAGTCATTGCCTGGGATCAACTTGGGGCAGAAAATCCGGACTGGTTTTACAATGACGGCATCCATTTGAATGGAGAGGGACGCAGTGCCTATGCAAAGATGATCTGTGACGCGCTTGGGATCGAGATGACGGATGTCGAATTTACACCAACGCAGACGACGGACAAAGCAGGCGAATAAAAAAGCACCATAAGGAGCATGTATGAATTACGAACATGAAGTGGTCGTGCCGCGAGCGGGCATGCCGTTTAAAATTGATGTTTTTGAGGGAGCAGGGGGCAACTACACCAGAGAGCCGCATTGGCACAATTCGGTGGAGATCTTTGCCATCTATGAGGGCTGTCTGGTATTTATCCTGCGCGAAAAAGAGATCCGGGTAGAGAGTGGCGAGTTTATCATCATTAATACCAACGAACTCCATTCCATCCGGGCAGAGGAAGCCAATCTGGCGGTCTATGTGCAGATCCCGATCAGTGAGTTCAAGAATTATCTGACTGCCGACCATTTTATTTCTTTCCACAAGAAGGGAAAAGGCTCTATGGCGGCTCCATCTGCGGAACAGATGCAGCAGAACGAAAAAAAGATGATGACCCTCATCCGCAATATCTATGATCTGACCGGTACGGATGTGCCGGGACATGAATATGAGATGCTGCGCGATTATTATGCCATGATGCAGTTGCTTGTGACCGTATATCGTCAGGAGGAGGCGGACGATCTTTTGTACCGGTCGTCCAAGGCTTTGCAGAGATTATCCCCGATCACGGAATATATCAAAAAGCATTATACGGAGGATATTTCTTTACAGTCCTTAGCAGAGCAGTTTGGCTATTCCATTGAGCATTTATCCCGCATGTTCCAAAAATATGCCCAGATCAATTATAAGTCCTATCTGTCGGGCATCCGCTTAGAACATGCCGTGGAGGAGATGGAGATCGGCGACAAGACCATCAGTGAGATCGCGACACAGGTCGGATTTTCGGACAGCCGTGCCATGGCAAAAGCATTTCAGAAAAAGTATGGCATGCTGCCGAGCGAATATAATCGGAAAAACCGTGAGCAAATGTCAAAAAATTGATATGTACCAATCAAGTATAAAGTCGAGGAAAATCATTTCCTTTGTTACAATAAGGAGGTAGTTTCAGTGCATGAAATTACGTCCTTTTTTGTTATGGCAACGATGATGAAAGTAAAAGTATTAAGAAAATAATGGAGGGTGAAAGAATGACAAATATTCCAGAAGCAAAAATTGGTGTGGTAGCAGTCAGCAGAGACTGTTTCCCGGAGAGCCTGTCTGTTTCCAGACGAGAGGCGTTGATGAAGGCAGTACATAGTAAGTATCCGGAATTGGATGTTTATGAATGCCCGATCTGTATTGTAGAGAGCGAGATCCATATGGTGCAGGCACTTGAGGATATCAAGAAAGCGGGATGCAATTCTTTGGTCGTATATCTTGGAAACTTCGGACCGGAGATCTCAGAGACTTTGCTTGCAAAGCACTTTGAAGGACCAAAGATGTTCATTGCAGCAGCAGAAGAACACGGCGACAGCCTTTTGGATGGCAGAGGCGATGCATACTGCGGTATGCTCAACGCAAGTTATAACTTACGCCTGCGTGGGATCAAGGCTTATATCCCGGAGTATCCGGTAGGAGATGCAGAGGACTGCGCAGATATGATCGCAGAGTTTGCTCCGATCGCCAGAGCCGTTGTAGCACTTTCTGACTTAAAGATCATCAGTTTTGGACCAAGACCACTCAACTTCCTGGCATGTAATGCACCAATCTATCAGTTGTATCAGTTGGGTATCGAGATCGAGGAAAACTCAGAACTGGATCTGTTTGAAGCCTTCAATAAGCATGAAGGAGATGAGAGAATCCCGGCTGTCGTTGCAGACATGGAGGCAGAACTCGGCGCAGGCAACAAAAAGCCGGAGATTCTTGCCAAGTTAGCACAGTATGAGATCACCTTAAAAGACTGGATCGAAGAGCATAAGGGCTATCGCAAGTACGTTGCCATCGCAGGCAAGTGCTGGCCGGCATTCCAGACCCAGTTTGGATTTGTACCATGTTATGTCAACAGCCGTCTGACCAAGCAGGGCATTCCGGTTTCCTGCGAAGTAGATATCTACGGAGCACTCAGTGAGTTTATCGGTGCGGTGATCAGTCAGGATGCGGTTACTCTTTTGGACATCAACAATACCGTACCAAAGGATATGTACGAAGAAGATATCAAGGGCAAATTTGACTATACTTTACAGGATACCTTTATGGGCTTCCACTGCGGCAATACCGCTTCCAACAAGTTATCCTTCTGTGAGATGAAATACCAGAAGATCATGGCAAGAAGCCTTCCGATCGAAGTGACCAACGGTACCTTAGAGGGAGACATCGCACCGGGTGACATCACATTCTTCCGTTTGCAGTCAACTTCCGATGCCAAACTCCGTGCCTACATTGCACAGGGCGAAGTCCTTCCGGTAGCGACCAGATCTTTCGGTTCCATCGGTATCTTTGCCATTCCGGAAATGGGCAGATTCTATCGCCATGTATTGATCGAAAAGAACTTCCCGCATCATGGAGCCGTTGCTTTTGGTAATTACGGTAAGGCATTGTATGAAGTGTTCAAGTACATCGGCGTTCCGGTAGAGGAGATTGGTTACAATCAGCCGGCAGGTGTGCGTTATCCTACAGAGAACCCTTTTAAATAGGAGATAAACATGTTATTTATTGGCGTAGATCTCGGAACATCAGCAGTCAAGTTACTGCTGATGGACGAGACAGGAAAAATATTAAAGATCACATCCAAAGAATACGGACTTTCCTTCCCGCATCCGGGCTGGTCAGAGCAGGATCCGCAGGACTGGTATACCCAGTCTATTGCCGGTCTGAAAGAACTACTGGCCGACTGTGATAAGGCACAGGTGGCAGGGATCAGTTTTGGCGGACAGATGCATGGTCTGGTTGCATTGGATGAAAAGGATCAGGTCATCCGTCCGGCGATCCTTTGGAATGACGGCAGGACGACCAAGCAGGTGGCATATCTGAATGAAGTCATCGGCAAGGACAAATTATCTGCCTATACGGCAAATATTGCTTTTGCGGGATTTACGGCTCCAAAGATCCTCTGGATGAAGGAGGAGGAACCGGACAATTTTGCCCGCATTGCCAAGATCATGCTGCCGAAAGACTATCTGGCATACCGCCTGAGCGGCAGTTTCTGTACCGATTATTCGGATGCTTCCGGTATGCTGCTTTTGGATGTCAAAAACCGTAAGTGGTCAGATGAGATGCTGGCGATCTGCGGTATTTCTCAGGCACAACTGCCAAGACTCTATGAGAGTTATGAGGTCGTTGGCACCTTGCTGCCGGAGGTCGCAGAGGAACTCGGCTTATCTAAGGAGGTCAAGGTCATTGCAGGAGCGGGAGATAATGCGGCAGCGGCTGTCGGTACCGGTACGGTAGGCGACGGGGCTTGCAATATCTCACTCGGTACTTCCGGGACGATCTTTATCTCCAGCGATCAGTTTGGTGTGGATGAGAAGAATGCCCTGCATTCCTTTGCACATGCCAATGGCAGGTATCATTTGATGGGCTGTATGCTTTCCGCTGCATCCTGCAATAAATGGTGGATGGATGAGATCTTACAGGAAAAAGATTATGTGGCAGCGCAGAAGGATATCACGACGCTGGGACAGAACCACGTTTATTTCCTACCATATCTGATGGGCGAGCGTTCTCCGCACAATGATCCGCTTGCCAGAGCCTGTTTTATGGGCATGACCATGGATACCGACAGAGCCGATATGATCCAGGCAGTTTTTGAAGGTGTGGCATTTGCCATGCGTGATTCTTTGGAAGTGGCACGGAGTCAGGGGATTGACATCAAGCGCACCAAGATCTGTGGTGGTGGTGCCAAGAGTCCGCTCTGGTGCAAGATCATGGCAAATGTTTTGAATTTACAGGTAGACCTTTTGGAGGTCGAAGAAGGTCCGGCACTGGGCGGTGCCATGTTGGCAGCCGTTGGTTGCGGTGCTTACGGATCGGTGGAAGAAGCGGCAGATGCGATCGTGCGCGTAGCAGATACGATCTCACCGGATCCGGCACTGGTGGAGGCATACGAGAAACGCTATGCGACTTTCCGCCAGATTTACCCTGCATTAAAGGAGATTTTTCCTCAAGTCTAGTCTTGTATAACAATCACTCTCCTTTAAGTTGATAATTGATAAGTAGCAGCGACAGAGCCAGAAATGGCTCTGTTGTTGCGTTTTTTGCTTTCTTTGTTATAATGGGGAAATGATGAAAAAATTAGGAAAAGTAATGGGAATCGGTCTTTGTGTCCTTGTAGCCCTTTACGGCATGTTCCGTCTTGGCGTTCACGTCGTACAATATCCACCGGCACCCCATATAAAGGAAGGAAAAATACACATAGCCTGTGTTGGCGACAGCATTACCTATGGGGCAGGTGTCTTGGGAGATCGGCGCAGTCAGTCTTATCCGGCATATTTGCAGGAAAATCTGGGCGACGGATATCAGGTCTTAAATTACGGACTCAGTGGACGTACCCTGATGGACGAGGGCGATGTTCCTTACCGCAGTGAGAAATTGTATCAGAAAAGTCTGGATGCAAAAGCCGACATTTATCTGCTCATGCTGGGTACCAATGATGCCAAGGATTATCAGTGGGATGCGGCGGGTTATGCCAAAGAGATCAAGGAGTTTGTGTCGGCATACCGGACCGCGGCACCGCAGGCAAAGATCTATCTCGTGCAGCCACCGCGGGCATTTTCTACGCAAGAGGATGGTAGTATCAAGTATGGCATACAGGATGAGGTCATCGGCGGTCAGATGTATGAGATCATCGCGGATACGGCAGACCAGATGGGTATCGGCTACATCGATCTTTATAGTCTGACAAAAGACCACAGCCAGTGGCTTCCTGATGGGATCCATCCCAATGCCGAAGGCAATAAGGCTATTGCAGATTATATTTATGAATGTATAGAAAAGCAGTAAAAGAGGAAAACAAATGAAACAGGGAATTATATTTGATATGGATGGAACGCTCTGGGATTCCGCAGAGCAGGTGGCAGCGTCCTGGACATTGGCACTGCATCAGTGCGGCTATGCAGATGCGGTCGTGACAACAGAGGATATGTACCGCACCATGGGACGGACCATGGATAAGATCGCTGAGATGCTCTTTCCTTTTACGGAAGGAAAGGAGAGAGAAGACCTGCTGGCAACCTGTTGTAAGGTAGAAAATGATTATCTGCGCC
>CAVGHS010000034.1:0-7773 GCA_963629085.1 bacterium | reverse complement strand
GAGATGTGTATAAGAGACAGGGCTTGCGTCAGACCATGGAAGCCTTGCAAAAAGCAGGCTATCATCTTTATATTGTGAGCAACTGCCAGTCCGGATATATCGAGGCGTTTTTGGATTATTTTGCATTTCATGATCTTTTTGAGGATATCTTGTGCTTTGGCGATAATGGCAAGCCAAAGGGAGAGAATATCCGCCTTCTATATGAGAAAAATCAATTAGATGCAGGCGTTTATGTGGGCGATATCCAGGGCGACTACGATGCGACCATGCAGGCGGGATTGCCTTTTATCCATGCAGCCTATGGTTTTGGACAGATCGACCAGCCGGTAGAAAAGATCAATGCGCTAACGGAACTGCCGGAAGTCATGAAAAAGATCCGGTTCGCATAGAAGGGCAAAAGAAAAAGAGAGGATAGGAGCAAAGATGGAATTACAGGATAAATATAAAAAATTACAGGATTATCTGCGGGAATTGGGAAGTGTCGCCGTGGCATTTTCCAGTGGTGTAGATTCGACCTTTTTACTTGCGGTTGCAGTAGATACCTTAGGAAAAGACAATGTGATGGCGGTGACGGCATCTTCCTGCTCTTTCCCGGAGAGGGAGTTAAAAGAAGCGCAGGCATTTTGCCGGGAAAGAGGCATCCGTCATGTCGTTACAGCATCGGAGGAATTAGATATAGATGGCTTCCGCCACAATCCAAAGAACCGCTGTTATCTTTGCAAGCATGAATTGTTTGAAAAGATTCTTGCCATTGCAGAGGAAAACCATCTGGCTGCTGTTGTGGAAGGCTCCAATATGGATGATAACGGAGACTATCGTCCGGGACTTAAGGCGGTAGCGGAACTGGGGATCAAGAGCCCACTGCGTCAGGCAGAACTGGATAAAGAGGATATCCGTGCCCTGTCCAATCAGATGGATCTGCCGACCTGGGACAAGCAGTCTTTTGCCTGCTTATCTTCCCGTTTTGTCTATGGTGAGACGATCAGTGAGGAGCGTCTTGGTATGGTAGATAAGGCGGAGCAGTTACTTCTTGATATGGGATTTCATCAGGTGCGCGTGCGTATCCATGGAGAGGGAGAGGCGACCATGGCGCGTATCGAAGTCCTGCCACAGGAGATCGCGGTTCTGGTAGAAGATACCAAGCGCGAAAAGATCTATGCTTATTTCAAAGAGATTGGATTTGCCTATGTGACCCTGGATCTGGGCGGCTACCATATGGGCAGCATGAACGTAGGCATTACAGAAAAATGAAGCGGAGGTAATTATGGACTCGAAATTAGCAGACCATTATACGCTGGGCAAACTTTTGAAATTCACGATCCCGTCCATTTGTATGATGATCGTTACTTCCATCTATGGTGTCGTAGATGGTATCTTTGTTTCTAATATTGTGGGAAGCCAGGCACTTGCGGCAGTCAATCTGATCATGCCTTTTCTCATGATCTTAGGAACACTGGGATTTATGGTGGGTACCGGTGGCAGTGCACTGGTATCCAGGACTTTAGGTGAGGGCGATAAGGAAAGAGCCCAGGCATATTTTTCTATGCTGATCGAATTTGTCCTTATCATGGGTATCATCTTTTCTATATTGGGAGCGATCTTTATGCGTCCGATCGCAGCCATGCTGGGGGCAGAAGGAGACATATTAGACCAGTGCGTTGTTTACGGACGAATCCTTATGATCAGTCTGACGGGCTTTATGCTGCAAAATGCTTTCCAGAGTTTTCTGGTGGTTGCAGAAAAACCGCGCATGGGACTTGCTATATCCATCGCATCCGGTCTGACCAATCTGGTCGGCGACTTTTTGTTTATCTATGTCTTTCGTTTTGGCATTGCCGGGGCGGCTGCTGCAACAGCCATGGGAGAATGGCTGGGCGGATTGGTACCAATGATCTATTTCCTGTGCAACCACAAGGGCAGCCTGCATTTGAAACTGACAAAGATCGAACTGCGTCCGATCGGAAAAGCCTGCTTTAACGGGGTATCGGAAATGTTATCCAATATCGCCATGTCACTGGTAAATATCCTATACAATCTGCAATTATTAAAATTGGTAGGTTCGGATGGGGTGGTTGCCTTTGGTATCATCATGTATATATCCTTTATCTTTGCGGCAGCCTTTATCGGCTATTCCATTGGCTCGGCACCGATCGTTGGCTACAATTACGGGGCGGGCAACAAAAAGGAATTGCACAATGTCATGAAAAAGAGTTATGGACTGATCGCCGTGACCGGTATTGTCATGTGTCTGGCGGCGGAGATTTTATCCAATGTTCTGGCAGGTGTTTTTGTTGGATATGATGCAGGACTGCTGGTAATGACAGCGCATGCCATTCGTGTCTATTCGCTGTCCTTTTTGCTTTGCGGTATATCCATCTATACGTCCAACTTTTTTACCGCCCTATCCAATGGTGTGATATCGGCAGTCATATCCTTTATGCGAACCCTGGTCTTTCAGGTTATTATGATCTACGCCCTGCCGGTATTCCTGGGACTGGATGGTATCTGGGGCGCTGTTGTGGCAGCCGAGGCATTGTCGGTGATCCTGTCGGTTATCATGCTTTTTGCACACCGCAAGAAATATGGGTATTTTTAAAAAGTAGGACAAAAAAGAAAATTATGCAATGTGCATAAAACTTTAAAACGTAATTTGTGATACATGTCTAAAAGAGAGAAAAATATTTTGGGTATTACGAAGATAAAAGAATTATGCTACACTAAGCGCAATTAATGGTAGTTGCAGTGGGAACACGAGACGAAAGTTTCATGTTCCCATTTTTTATGCACTATTATGCACTTATCAGAAAAGAGAAAAAGGAGAATTATTATGCCAAAGAATAAGTTTCAAGATGTAGTATTTACCGCCATTATGGCAACGATCATGGTCTACGGTATGGTTGTTTACAATGTAGCACTCAATACCGGGGATGTCAGCGGGGCGACCTTTGTCGCTGCTTTACATGAACTGCCGATCATGGTACCGATCGCGTTTATTTTAGAGTTTTTCGTCGTCGGAAAGATTGCCCGAGGTTTGGCATTTTCTGTGATGACACCACAGGATCGTCCGCAGTTCATCACCTATGCAATCTCCATCTGTATCTGCTGTATCATGTGCCCAATCATGAGTCTCATTGCAACCTTTTTATTCAAGGCGCCGAGTTTTGGTACATGGATCAAGACCTGGGCAATGAACTTTCCGATGGCGATCTGCTGGCAGATGTTTTATTGTGGTCCATTGGTGCGACTGATCTTCCGCCTGATCTTTGAGCGCAAGCAGGTTGAGGAAAAAGTAGAAGAAGTTATGCTGGAAGAGAATTAGAAAGAAACTCTAAAAAATTGACGTAAAAATAATACAAAAATAGTGGGAATTATACTTTTATCCACGAAAAAAATCGGTTATGATACAAAGGGTTGTATGTAACCGATTTTTTAATTTTAGATCACATTAAAGGATAGATTATGGAAACATTAGAAAAGACATGGCAGGAAGTCCTGTCTATGGAAAACGATACGTATACCTTGATCGATACACGGAATGAATTGTCCTACGCTTATGGCAATATCCCGGGCAGTATCAACCTCTCGGAGGAAGCCCTTTTGGCAGAGCCTGATCAGTGGAAGGACAAGACCCTGATCTTGTATTGCAAAAAGGGAGAAAACAGTTTAGAAGTGGCAGATCATCTGCGCCGGGTAGGATGGCAGGAGGTCTACAGTTTAGAGGGTGGCTATCTTGGTTGGCTCATGCAGAGGATGCAGACCGAGGATGAGGAAAGTCAGCCGGAGATCACGACGTTTGATATTGAGCAGAGCCTGCGCAAAAAGTTTAAAAAGTCCATTTGGAGCAAGTTTACCAAGGCGGTCCGTGAATATGAACTGGTGCAGGAGGGCGATAAGATCGCAGTCTGCATTTCCGGTGGCAAGGATTCCATGCTCATGGCAAAGCTATTTCAGGAATTGCAGCGCCATCACAAGGTAAACTTTGATCTGGTATTTCTGGTCATGGATCCGGGCTATAGCAAGGAAAACCGTGCCATCATTGAGAATAATGCCAAGAAACTGGGCATTCCGATCACGGTCTTTGAATCGGATATTTTTGACGCGGTCTTTGAGATCGAGAAATCACCATGTTATCTGTGTGCACGGATGCGCAGAGGTCATTTGTACCACAAAGCACAGGAACTGGGCTGCAACAAGATCGCGCTGGGACACCATTATGATGATGTGATCGAGACCATCCTCATGGGTATGCTTTACGGGGCACAGATGCAGACCATGATGCCAAAGTTGCACAGTACCAATTTTGAGGGCATGCAACTGATCCGTCCGCTTTATCTGGTGCGTGAGGATGACATCAAGAAATGGCGTGACTACAATCATCTGTATTTCCTGCAATGTGCCTGCAAATTTACGGAGACCTGTTCTTCCTGTCAGGATAACGGACAGAACAATTCCAAGCGTCTGGAAGTCAAGAACCTGATCCGTGAGATGAAAAAGACCAATCCTTATGTGGAGGGCAATATCTTTAAGAGCGTAGAAAATGTAAACTTGAGCACGGTCATCGCCTACAAAAAAGACGGTGTAAAGCATCATTTCCTGGAAACATATGATGATGCGCCAGCCGTAAAGAGGAAAGATTATGAGAGCGAATAAAAAAGAAGTTGATATGATCCATGGACCGCTTCTTGGCAAAATGATCGCCTTTACGATCCCTGTGATCCTATCGGGTGTGCTGCAACTCTTGTTTAATGCAGCAGATATTATTGTTGTAGGGCGTTTCGCCGGGAATGAATCACTGGCAGCCGTAGGCTCGACCTCCTCTTTGATCAATCTTCTGGTCAACCTTTTTATGGGACTTTCTGTCGGTGCCAATGTGACGGTTGCGTTTTACTTTGGATGTGATCATAGGGAAAAGGTGCGCGATACCATCCATACGAGCATTACCTTGAGTCTGGTGTGTGGTGTGTTCCTGAGTATCTTTGGTATGCTGACATCCCATCAACTCCTAGTCTGGATGGGATCACCGGATGATGTTATCAGTCTGGCAACGACTTATTTGCAGATTTATTTTCTGGGTATGCCGGCACTGCTTACTTACAATTTTGGGGCAGCCATTCTGCGTGCGATCGGTAATACCAGGACACCCCTGTATTTTCTGATGGCATCCGGCGTGGTCAATGTGATCTTAAATCTGGTGCTGGTCATTGGATTTTCCATGGATGTAGCCGGTGTGGCGATCGCAACGATCGTTTCCGAATATATCTCGGCGGCACTGGTTCTTTACTATCTGCATAAGCAGAGTGATGTCATGCACTTTTCTTTCAAATATCTGGGGATCAAGACGGATGTCTTGGGACGTATCATTCGGATTGGACTCCCGGCAGGGATCCAAGGAACGGTATTCTCCCTGTCCAATGTTGTCATCCAATCTGCCATCAATTCTTTTGGCAGTACGGTCATTGCGGGCAATTCCGCAGCCAGCAACATCGAGGGATTTGTCTACATGGCAATGAATGCGGTATCGCAGACGGCAGTTACCTTTACCAGCCAGAACTTTGGTGCGGGAGACAAGGCGCGTATCAAAAAGGTCATGTTCCTTTGTATTGGTATTGTGGTTGCCGTAGGACTGATTACCGGGGAGAGCGCTTATCTTTTCGGCAGACAACTTTTACATATTTATACCGATAGCCAGCCGGTTGTAGAAGCGGGGCTTGTGCGTATGTCTTATATCTGTACTACCTATTTTTTTTGTGGTATGATGGATACCATGGTGGGATGTTTACGAGGTATCGGCAAATCCATCCTGCCTATGATCATGTCCATAGTTGGGGCTTGTGGACTGCGTCTGGTCTGGATTGCAACGATTTTCCAGACAAGCCATACTGAGGGGATTTTGTATATGGCATATCCGATCACCTGGGTGATTACGCTCAGCGCACATATCATTACCTATGCCATCTGTTTTAAACGCATACGGTATAAAAATTTCTAGGGGCAGACAGACAAGAGGTATTGGGAAGATTTTACCATGAAAAATAAAGCACAAAAGAATGGATATAAAAACACGCTGCAAAAGCGGTTTCTGACCCTTTTACTGGTCAGTATTATTCTGGCATCTGCCATGATCGGTGGTGCCGGGATCGCCAGCGCACAACGTGTCATCAACGAGGATTCTTCGCAGATCATGAACCTGCTCTGTGAGCAGAAAGCCAGCGAGATCAACCTCATGTTAAAAGAGATCGCCAGTTCGGTCGATATGGATTATTCCTATGTTTCCAGAAGGCTTTCGCAGGATCAGGCTATGTGGAATGATCCTGCCTATATGGAAGATTATATACAGCATGTGCATGATGAACTGGATAACACGGCGCGCAATACGACCGGGGCGGTTTCTATCTATATGCGGATGAACCCGGATATTTTCCAGACAACGCAGGGCGTATTTCTGGTAAAAAATGCCATTGGCAAATTTACAGACCGGGCACCGACGGATATCAAGGCGTATGATCCGACGGATCGTGAGCATGTGGGCTGGTACTATGAACCGATCGAGCAGGGACAGGCAATCTGGATGGAGCCTTACTACAACCAGAATACCCGTGTTTATATGACTTCCTATGTGATCCCGATCTATCGGGATGACACCTTGATCGGTGTGATCGGCATGGATATCAGCATGGAGAAATTACAGGATTCGGTCAAAAATCTCTCTGCTTATGATACCGGATATGCCTTTTTAGTTTCCGATGATGGAGACTTGGTCTATCATAAGGACTATGAAAATGGAATCACGATCGATCAGTTTGACGATAACTTAAATCATGTACATAACATATTAAATACAGAACGTATAGAGGGAAAGATCTATGCTTATACCTGGAATGGGGAAGCCAAACGGCTGGTCTACAAGAAACTGACCAATAATATGTATCTGGTCTTGTGTGCACCGGCAGCAGAGATTGATGTTTCGCGAAATAGGCTTGCTATGCAATGTTTGGTACTCCTCTTTATCGTGCTTTTGATTGCATCAATCGCAGGCGTTCATATGGTGCACCGCATCACAAAGCCTTTGCGTGGTCTGACCCAGGCTGCCAAACAGGTGGCAGACGGAGATTGGAATGCCAGGATCGAGGCAGGCGGTCAGGATGAGGTGGGGGTATTGGCGACGACCTTACAGAACACCTTGGAACAGTTACGTCATAATGTTGAGATGGCAAATTATATGGCGGACCGGGATGCTTTGACCGGACTTTATAACCGCCATTACATGACACAGTTTTGTGCCCAACATATGATGGCAGGGGAAAAAGAAGCGGGTGTCCTCTATTGTGATCTCAATGGGCTGAAATACATGAATGACCATTACGGTCATGCCAGAGGGGATCAGATGATCATGGAAGCGGCAGACCAGATCCGCCAGTGCTTCCCGATTGATATGTGCTGCCGTATGGGCGGGGATGAGTTTGTGATCTGTGTCTTTGGGCGCAGTGAGAAAGACTTTCGTAAGCAGGCAGAGGAACTGCGGACAAAAATGTGTAAAGACGGCGTGGCATCGGCATCCATCGGCTGGTGCTGGCGCGAAGAAGTCATAGATTTTGATGCCATGATGACAGAGGCGGAAAATGCCATGTATCAGGAAAAACAAAGATTTTATGCGTCACATCCAAAACAAAAACGGATAGTGTCAAATGACCTATGAAAAAACTGAGCGAAAGAAAAGACTCAGATGAACCTTGAAAATTGTAGATATTTTAGGTGGTGGCAACCATTCGCCAC
>CAVGHS010000033.1:8265-20764 GCA_963629085.1 bacterium | reverse complement strand
ATCTGATAGGATAAACGATGATTTCTTATATATTCATTCTGTCTCTTCATTCCACTACCTCCTACTCATAGGATGGCTGAAATGAAAGATTTTATACGATCAATGTACTTTCTTTTTTAAGGCTTCGCTCAATCGCGCGAACTCCTCTAAAGAAAGTGTCTCACCACGCACGGATGCCGGATAGCCCAGTTCCTCAATGGTCGCGATGATGTCCTCCTTGGCGACCGGAATAGTCGGCGCATTGTTAAGTCCGTTTGCCAGCGTTTTTCGTCTCTGGTTAAAGGATGCGCGGATGACCCGGAACAAAAATCCCTCGTCCGTGATCTCAACCGGCGGCTTTTCATGACAGGTCAGGCGGATCACAGAACTTGCGACCTTTGGCTGCGGCACAAAACAGGTCGGCGGTACGACACAGACGACCTCCGGCTTGGCAAAATACTGTACTGCCAGGGAAAGCGCACCGTAGTCCTTGGTGCCCGGTCCTACCTGCATACGGTCAGCCACTTCCTTTTGCACCATGATGGTAATGGATGCCAGCGGCACATGGCTCTCAAACAAGCCCATGATGATCGGTGTCGTGATGTAGTACGGCAGATTTGCCACGACTTTGATCGGCTTTCCGCCATTCTTTTCTCCGGCAAGGGCTGCAATGTCTACTTTGAGGATATCCTCGTTGATGACCGTCACATTGTCGTATTCCTTTAGGGTATCGTCCAAGACCGGCAAAAGATTGGTGTCAATCTCGACTGCCACGACCTCTCTGGCGGCTTCGCACAGATACTGGGTCATGGTGCCGATACCCGGTCCGATCTCTAAGATGAAATCATCCTTTGTGATCTCGGCTGCATCAATGATCTTTTCCAAAATATGTGTGTCGATCAGAAAATTCTGACCGTATTTTTTCTGAAAACGAAAACCGTGCTTTTCCAGCACCGCCATCGTATAGGCTGGATTTCCTAAATATGCCATATGCTCTCCTAATTTCTATTCTAATAGACCATACATCTTTCTTGCATTGATCTCTGTCTGCTTTTCTACTTCTTCCGGCAAAATACCGCGAATGGCAGCGATCCGATCGATCACATAACGGATCTGGGACGAATCATTGCGCTTGCCACGATTTGGCTCCGGGCAAAGATACGGGCTGTCCGTCTCCACCAGAATACGGTCAAGCGGGATCTCTCTTGCTGTATCGACCAACTTCTTGGCATTTTTAAAGGTAACAACGCCACCGATCCCAATATAATACCCCATGGCTATATATTCCCTTGCCATTTCCGGCGAATAGGAGTAGCAATGGATAACGCCCGGATGGGCGATGTCGGGATGAGTTTTTCCAAATTCCCGCAGGATCTCCATGGTATCTTCTGCTGCATCTCTGGAATGGATGATAAAAGGCTTTTCCATCTCCACTGCCAGATCCAACTGCCGACGGAACCAGTATTTTTGTATGTCTTTATAGGCATGTCCCTCTTTGCGGAAATAATCCAATCCGATCTCTCCGATAGCAAGCACCTTTGGATCCTGTGCCATCCGGCGGAGGCGGTCGATACAGGACGCATCCATGGACTCCGCTTCATCGGGATGCACGCCCACGGCTGCATAAATATAATCATAAGACCCTGCCAATGCGACACTGGCGGCAGAAGACTCCATATCCGCTCCCACATTGACAACGATGCCTACATTCTTTGACGGAAGGGTCTGCAATAAGTCTTCCCGATCCGCATCAAATTGTCTGTCATCATAATGTGCGTGACTTTCAAATATCATCTTTTTCTCTCTTTATTAAAGTAATCTTATAGACACTTGCAGGGTCAGACCAATCCGACCTGACCCTGAAGTTATAATTATAGTGTTTGATTAACAGATCTCTGCACCTGCCGGCATGTCTCTTTCCGGTGTCATAAGGGACAGATTGCCCTCTGCGTCCTCTGCACAAAGAAGCATTCCCTCGGAAAGTACGCCTGCCAGTTTGGCTGGCTTTAAGTTCACAAGAACCATGACCTTCTTGCCGACCATCTCCTCGGCACTGTAGTATTTCTTGATGCCGGATACGATCTGCTTGGTCTGGCTGCCGATACGAACCTGTGAGCAAAGCAGTTTCTTGGACTTTGGCACTTCCTCACACTTGATGATCTCGCCTACCTGGAACTGCATCTTGGTAAAATCGTCAAAACCGATCTCATCCTTTGGCTCAATATCAATGACCTCTGCCTCTTCTTCCGGTTCATCCTGCGGTGCGGCTACCGGAGGATGAAGTTCAGCGACCTTTGTCATGACCTCGCCAAGATCCAATCTTGCAAAAAGGATCTCCGGTGCATCTGTTACCTTGGTGCCACTGACATAGTGACCGAAAGTAGAAAGTTCCTCGTATGGAATCTCCTTGGCATTTAACTGTGTCAGGATACGCTCGGTCGTCTCCGGCATGAAACTCTTGAGCAAAGTAGCGCCGATGGAAATGCTCTCTACCAGGTTGTAAAGAACGGTTGCCAGACGATCCTGCTTGGTCTCATCCTTGGCAAGTGCCCATGGCATAGTCTCGTCGATATACTTGTTGCAGCGCTTGAAGAGGGCGAAAACTTCTGTGATGGCATCTGCCACACGAAGGTCTTCCATCTTGGCTTCCACGCGGGATACGGTAGAAGTAACAACCTCTTTTAATTCGTCGTCAACCGGCTCGCTCACGCCCTTGTCACAAACGACACCGTTAAAATATTTATTGCTCATGGAAATGGTACGGTTTACCAGATTTCCCAGTGTATTTGCAAGGTCAGAGTTCATACGCTCTACCAAGAGTTCCCAAGAGATCACACCATCATTGTCGTATGGCATCTCATGGAGCACGAAATAACGTACGGCATCCACGCCAAAGAAATCTACCAGTTCATCGGCATAGAGGACATTGCCCTTGGACTTGCTCATCTTGCCATCGCTCTGGATCAGCCAAGGATGACCAAATACCTGCTTTGGAAGCGGCAGGTCAAGTGCCATCAAAAAGATCGGCCAATAAATGGTATGGAAACGGATGATATCCTTTCCGATCAAATGCAAGTCTGCCGGCCAGTTCTTATTGAAAAGATCAGAAGAATTGCCGTCACAATCATAACCGATACCGGTGATATAGTTGGTAAGGGCATCTAACCATACATAGGTGACATGCTTTGGATCAAAATCTACCGGAATACCCCAACTGAAGGATGTACGGGATACACAAAGATCCTGCAATCCCGGCAAGAGGAAGTTGTTCATCATCTCATTCTTGCGGGATACCGGCTGAATAAACTCCGGATGTGTATTGATATGCTCGATCAGTCGATCTGCATATTTGCTCATCTTGAAGAAATATGCCTCTTCCTTTGCCGGCTGTACCGGTCTGCCACAGTCCGGACAGCAGCCATTCTCATCCAACTGGGACTCTGTCCAGAAGGACTCACACGGTGTACAGTACAAGCCTTCATAGGCACCCTTGTAGATATCACCCTGATCGTATAACTTCTTGAAGATCTTCTTTACCTGCTTCTCGTGATCCTCATCCGTGGTACGGATGAACTTGTCATAAGAAGTATTCATCAGATCCCAGATACGCTTGATCTCTGTAGATACATTGTCTACAAATTCCTTTGGTGTGATACCGGCTTCCTTTGCCTTTAACTCGATCTTCTGTCCGTGCTCATCTGATCCTGTCTGGAAAAATACATCATATCCTTCCTGTCTTTTAAAACGAGCAATACTATCCGCCAGAATGATCTCATAGGTATTACCGATATGCGGCTTGCCTGAGGTATATGCAATAGCGGTAGTAATGTAATACTTTCCTTTGTTTGACATTTTAACTTCTAACTCCTACTCTTCATCTTCTTCAACGACTTCGCCGGATACCGTCTCTACGGTCTCCTCTGCGGCTTCGTCTGTCTTTTCTTCGGTTACGACTTCATCTTCATCTTCGAAGATGTCCTCGTCCATCTTTGCACCACACTTGCTACAGAAAGCAGCGCCGCCACTGACAACAGCACCACACTTCGGGCATGCCTTGCCACCCTTGGTGTATGCGATCTGCTCTTTGATCTCCTCGATCCGCTTCTGCGCTGCAACTACTTCTTCAAAAAGTGAGGTATATGCCTCTGGTGCGGCATCCTTATTCTCCTGATAAAAGATCTTGCCGATTTCCTGATACTGCTTGTTCAAAAAATCTTCCTTTGAACGCATCTCATACTGTAACTTTGCAACATCGGTCATGCCCTTTGCCTTTTCGCCGACTTCCTGTGTTGCACTTACGATAGAATCACCTAATTTGCTGAAAAAATCCATTTGTTTTTCCTCCTTTAGATAAATTTGTCAAAGTCATACTGATATATTCTGTCATTATAACATTATTATGGCGCGCTTTTCAACGTATTATCGCAGTCGATCCAGAATCGAATGTCCGATCGTATGGTCCGGCATATCTACGGAAAAATTATCTGCGATCGTCGCGCCGATCACTGCAAAGGTATCTTCTTCCGGCAAAGATCCGCCGCCTTTGTGTTTCCCCGAATAAGCAAGAAACGGCACTTTTTCTCTGGTGTGATCTGTCCCGGTGTAGGTCGGATCATTTCCGTGGTCTGCCGTGATGATCAAAAGGTCATCCTCCCGGAGGACCGAGAGCAGTTGACCCAACTTGACATCAAACCGCTCGATCTCCTGACCATAGCCGATCGGGTTGCGCCTGTGTCCCCAGAGAGCATCAAAATCCACCAGATTGACAAAACACAGTCCGCTGAAATCCCGCTTCGCAATCTCAATGGTCTGTTCCATGCCGTGCACGCTGCTTTTTGACCGGTTACTTTCCGTGATGCCCTGACCGACAAAAATATCATTGATCTTGCCAACAGAGATCACATCATATCCGGCATCCTTTAAACTGTTCAAGACTGTCCTTCCCGTAGGTTCCAGGGCATAATCATGACGGTTGCTGGTACGGACAAATTCACCCTTTTTCTTTCCCACATAAGGTCTTGCAATGACACGCCCGACCCGCCATTCGTCCTTCATGGTCAGTTCCCTTGCAATCTCACAGTAATGATAGAGATTGTCCAGTCCCATGGTCTCCTCATTGCCGCAGATCTGCAATACGGAATCTGCCGATGTATAGACGATCAGATGTCCCTTTTCGATCTCTTCTTCTCCCAGTTCATCCAGGATCTCCGTACCGCTTGCCGCCTTGTTTCCAATGATATGGCGTCCGGTGCGCTTTTCCAGTTCCTGAATGAGTTCCGGTGGAAAACCATGGTCTGTAAAGGTGATGAAAGGCTTAGTCGTCTCGATCCCCATCATTTCCCAGTGTCCGGTCATGGTATCCTTTCCATTGCTTTTTTCACGCAGAGGCGCATAGTAAGCAAGGGGATTTTCTACCGGATCTACTTTATCTATAGGCTTTAGATTTGCCATGCCAAGACGCTGGAGATTTGGTATGGTAAAGGTCTCCATACGCTCGGCAATATGACCCAAAGTGTCCACACCAATGTCACCAAATTTTTCCGCATCCGGCATGGCACCAATGCCAAGTGAATCCATGACAATGACAAAAACTCTCTGATAAGTGCTCATGGTCATTCCTTCTTTCTATTGTGATTCTTTGTCCTCAGCGATCAAAATACGCAGGGCATCCACGGCTGTCTCGATCGCCAGTTCCGTATCATGTACCTGTGCATTGGGAAGTCCCAACTTGGCACGCTCCTGATTGGCAACAACCAAAAAGCAGGATCCCACACGCACACGCAGGAAACTGCCAGCAATAAAAAGTGCCGCGGATTCCATCTCGGACGCCAGACAGCCCATCCGAAGCCATGCCTGCCATTTATTCTCCAATTCATAGGAGACCGGCATGACTTCCGGCTCGTGCTGACCGAAGAAAGAATCCTTGCACTGGACAACACCTGCGTGATACTTGATCTTTTTGACTTTTGCCGCCTGTATCAGCGCATGCATCACGTCAACATCCGGTACTGCCGGATATTCAATCGGTGCATACTCCCGGCTGGTTCCCTCCATACGGACGGCACCGCTGGCAATGACAATATCACCTCCACACACATCCTGCTGCATGCCACCACAGGTACCCACACGGATAAAGGTATGCGCACCTGCCTTTGCCAATTCCTCAAGGGCAATGGCTGCCGACGGTCCACCGATCCCGGTCGATGTCACACTGACCTTTTCCCCATCCAGCGTCCCTGTGTATGTAACAAACTCTCTGCTGTCTGCTACCAGATGGGCATCCGTAAAATGTTCTGCAATCTTGGCACAACGCTTTGGATCTCCCGGCAGGATCACATATTTTCCGATGTCTTCCGGTCCGATCCCGGTATGATACTGCTTGCCAGACCCTTCTGTGTAATCAACCATACGCTACCTCCTTTTTAGGGACGTTCCTTTTGCCACATGGAGTGTCCCCTTTGGCTCATGTTATAGATTATCCGGTCCAAAACTTTCCGGTAAAAGCTGCCCTAATGTCATGGTCTGATAAGAAATCTCTCCCTCTGACGTCTGCCTTCCCAGATAGATCAAAAAATCGTCAGTGCAAAATTCCCGCATGACCTGTCGGCAGATACCGCAAGGCGGGCAGATCTGCGCGCAGATCCCTCCTGCCCTGCCGCCTACAATGGCAATGGCTGAAAATTCTCTCTCTCCCTGGCTGACTGCCTGAAAAAAGGCTGTTCGCTCAGCGCAGTTTGTCGGCGTAAAGGCTGCATTTTCGATATTGCATCCCGTATAGATCCTGCCACTTTTCCCAAGCAGTGCCGCCCCCACAGCAAAGTGGGAATAGGGCGTATATGCATTTTTTCTCGCCTCGATAGCATTTTCTATCAGACTTATAATCTCTGTATTTTTCATGGTCTTATTATATCCCAAAATTCTTCTTTTTTAAACGCAAAAATAGCCGCCCTACGTCCTTAGGCGACTATTTTCATAAATAATTGCATATCTAGGACTAACCGTCTATCGGTAGCACCTTTTCTAATATTATATTAGCATCATGTATCAATCATGTCAAAGCATTTTTCCATAAAGATATTTTTATCTCACACAAATATAAACCAGATAGATCACATACAGTGTCAGCATTAAAATGCCTTCTTTTTTGTCCAACTTTTTCTTTGTTATGCAAGGAAGCCATGTGATGAGTGAAAATACCAGAAGTACGACAATATCAATGATATTCTCTGTCAAAAATGCGATCGGGCTGACGGTTGCTGCGATACCAAGTACCATCAGAATATTGAATACATTGGATCCAACAACATTACCGATTGCCATATCCAGTTCATTCTTTCTGGCTGCAACGATAGATGTCACAAGTTCCGGCAGGCTTGTACCAACAGAACAGATCGTAAGACCTACCAATGTCGCACTGATACCAAAACTGGTCGCGATCGTAGATGCAGAATCAACGACCCAGTCACCACCATACTTGATTGCAACAGCTCCACCTACGATATAAAGGATACATTTCCAGACCGGAAGATCCTCCATCTCGCTCATTTCTTCATTCATTTCACGCTCTTTTTCCGAAATCTCGCCACGCTTTCTGGCATCCAGCGCACTCTTGATCAGATAAAAGATAAAGGCTGCAAAGATCACCAAAAAGATGATACCGTCTGCGCGTCCTAAAGTCATGCCAATGACACCGGCGATCAAAAGAATGATCGCGCAGAGAACGGAAAACGGATAGTCTCTTTTTAATACATCACGGCTGACCTGCAATTCTGAAATCAAAGCACAGATACCAAGTACGACCATTAGGTTGAAAATATTGGATCCGACAACGTTGCTGACGGCAAGCGTATTCTGGTTGTTCATGGACGCCGCGATACTGACGGATGTCTCCGGCAAACTGGTTCCCATTGCCACGATCGTCATACCGATGATGAGTGATGGCACCTTTAACATCTTAGCAACAGAAGATGCTCCTTCTACAAAAAAATCTGCTCCCTTTACCAATAGTACAAAGCCAATGATCAAAACGACAACGGCTTTTAAAACTGTTACTGCCATTTCTTTTCCTCCTTAAAATATACTCCCTTGTTATCCCAGCAGATGCTCCAGTAAGATCTTGAGTCCCAATAAAACCAGGATCAACCCACCGGCAAGTTCTGCCTTTGTCTTGTATTTGTTTCCAAAAATATTACCAACAAAGACACCAATAGCGGAAATGACCGCTGTGACCAGACCTATGATCGTGATGGCTTCCACGATATTGACCTGTAAAAAGGAAAATGTGATTCCGACTGCCAGTGCATCGATACTGGTCGCTATCGCCAAAATAAACATTTCCTTGATATCCAGTGGTGGATCCATCTGGTCGATCTCTACGACTTCGTCTTTTTCCTTGATCGCCTCTGCCATCATCTTGCCGCCGATATAGGCAAGCAGAACGAATGCGATCCAGTGATCAATGGCACTGATCTTATCCGCAAACTGACTTCCCAAAAGCCAGCCCAAAAACGGCATCAACGCCTGAAATCCACCAAAGAAAAGCGCAATGACAAAACATTGCTTTTTGTTGACTTTCTTCATGGCAAGACCCTTGCAGATAGACACAGCAAACGCGTCCATGGCAAGCCCTATGCCCATCAAGACTAATTCAATTACTCCCATGTTTTCTCCTTTTTCTGCATAAATGCGTGTCATTTACCAAAATCAGACCTTTGGCTTTTCTTAATAATAAAAAAGAGACTCCATATGCGCCTGATCTGCCACTACAAATATGTAATAAAGATCAAACGCATATGAGTCTCACCATTTAAGATTTGCCAGGTTTTCACCGGTCTGTTGACAAATCACACAATTCTTATGTGCTAGCTACTCCCTCATAGCCATTTCAATATATCGGAAATGCCCCTGTGTGTCAATGTAAAGCGTGTCTCGTCCCTTGTACTTTTAGAAGTACAATCTTATGCTGTGACATTTGTCTTTCTCTCCTCCATCTTGCGATAGATAAAACGGATGATGATGCCTGCTAAGATCGCCTCGATGATACCAAGGATCGTACCCATCAGGACATCTGTCGGAAAATGCACAAAGACATACATTCTGGAAATAGCGATCAATGCCGCCAATACCACTGCCGCAATGCCCTGCTTACGGTATTTTGCATACTGCACGATCGATACCGCAGATGCAAATGACGCAGATGAGTGACCCGACGGGAAAGAATAATCCTTTGGATTTTTTACAAGCAGTGCCACAGAATCGTCGATCCAGCATGGTCTTGCACGCATGACCGTATTTTTCAAAAATACATTGATCACAAGCAGTGAAAACAAAAGTGCCAGTGCAGATGTCCATGCCACCTTTTTATCCTTGCAAAAGATCAGCATGGCGACCGTCAGCAAGATCCAGAAGATTCCGGCATTTCCCAGCGATGTAATCGCTACTACGATCTTATCCAAAATTGGATTGTGGATTGATTGAAACCAATACAAAAGGTCAAACTCCCAGTCAAAATAAAAAACATTCCCCATTGTTGCTATCATCTGTATATACCCCCATTTAAAAATTTATGACAACTCTACCTTACAGAACTTCTTCTTACCCTTTTTCAAGATAAATTCTTCTGCAAATGCATCCTTTGTGTATGTGGCATGCGAATCCGTTACCTTTTCTCCATTGACAGAAACACCGCCCTGTTCTACGGCACGTCTTGCCTCGTTACGGCTGGTCGCAAGGTTTGCGCTGATCAAAAGTTGTAAGATGTCAACACTTCCATCACTAAATATATCCTCTGTGATCGTCTCAGTCGGCATATTTGCTGCACTTCCTGTAGAGAAAAGTGCCTTGGAAGCCTCTTTTGCCTTCACGGCTTCTTCCTCGCCATGCACCAGTTTGGTCAGTTCAAAAGCAAGAATATCCTTTGCCTCGTTCAACTGGCTTCCTTCCCATTTATCCATCTCATCGATCTGCTCGAGTGGCAGGAAAGTAAGCATACGCAGGCACTTTAATACATCCTGATCGGATACATTGCGCCAGTACTGATAAAACTCAAAAGGTGATGTCTTATTTGGATCAAGCCAAACAGCACCGGACTGGGTCTTTCCCATCTTCTTGCCCTCAGAATTGAGAAGCAGGTTGATCGTCATGGCATAAGCGTCTTTGCCCAACTTACGGCGTATCAACTCGGTACCGCCCAGCATATTGCTCCACTGATCGTCTCCGCCAAACTGCATGTTACATCCGTATTTCTGGAATAACATATAAAAATCGTAACTCTGCATGATCATGTAGTTAAACTCAAGGAAACTCAGACCACGCTCCATACGCTGCTTGTAGCACTCTGCGGTAAGCATACGGTTGACAGAAAAATGTGGTCCGACATCACGCAGTAATTCAACGTAATTCAATCCCATGAGCCAGTCTGCATTGTTTACCAGAATTGCCTTATCTTCTGAAAAATCGATAAAGCGGCTCATCTGCTTTTTGAAACAATCTACGTTATGTGCGATCGTCTCTGTCGTCATCATCTGACGCATATCCGTTCTACCGGATGGATCACCGATCATGGCTGTACCGCCACCGATCAGTACGACCGGCTTGTTGCCTGCCATCTGCAAACGCTTCATCAGGCAAAGTGCCATAAAATGTCCTACATGAAGACTGTCTGCGGTAGGGTCAAATCCAATGTAAAAGGTAGCCTTTCCGTTATTGATCATTTCTTTGATCTCTTCTTCGTCTGTTACCTGGGCGATCAGTCCTCTGGCAACCAGTTCATCATAAATTGTCATTTTTTCCTCCATTTCCGCAACCTGACAAAAGTTGCTCCTATATTCTATGCGTGGAAGATCTGCTACAGAGCGCTATTTTATCAGGAATAAAAAAACGCCCTCTATCTTCTTCCAAAGATAAAGGACGAGTAAACTCGTGGTACCACCTTTATTCACAGGTATCTCACAACACCTGCCTCATCAAGTCTCACAATGGCATCTGCTGATAGGCATTATGTAAAACTCTTAGCACGATAACGTGTGCCAGTCCGGCGCATCCTACTTTTAGCATAAATCCAAGTTCAGACTGCTACTCAGGAAGGTATTCAAGATACCATCTTCTACGTCTCGCACCAACCGACGCTTCTCTGATTCCGATCTCTGTATCTCTACTCTTTTCCGTCAACGTATTTATCAATCTCCCTCATTATACAGGCGGTAGTTTTCATTTGTCAATATGGGATTTTTTTACAGGAAAAGAAGCCGGGACTTTCGTCCCGACTCCTGTGTTTTAAGAATATGTAATTCTAAATCCTATTCATACTGGCTCTTGTTAGCCTCTTCGTTGTTATGAATGGTCTGTGCAACATCCTGCATCTTTTCTTTTGTAAGATCATACCATTTCATGGCTACGATCGTACAAGCAAATCCGATGATCGGAAGTCCGAATGACAGGAACATGGACATCCAGAAGAGTGGCCATGTTGCAGGATCACCCATCTGTGGTGTAACCGTCTTGTATCCGATAAATGTGATCATAAATGCTGCAATGGCATTACCAAATGCAGAGATAAACTTGTCAAGCAATGACTTGATATTTGCTACGATACCAGGAATGTACTGACCGGAACGTGTAAGTTCGTAGTCTGTAACGTCAGCCATCATAGCAGAGTTTGCTGTGGTAACAGCCATCTGTGCGCCCTGCTTGATGATCATAAGTAAGCAGTATATCAAGGTTGGGATCCATGCTGTACCGATGGTCGTCATCTTGCCCTGTGAGTAAAGAACGAAGCAGGCAACGATCATAACAACATTGGCGATCAAAGAAACCCAGGTCCAAAGTACGGTTGTAAACTTAGATCCCTTCTTACCGATCATGGCACCACCGATAAAGGCAAAGGCGATACCTACGATCATGGAAACATTACCTACCATGGTAGATGCTGTGTAAGATCCAATCAAAATACCGGCAAGCAGTGTACTAACCAGTGACTGTGAAGCCGTTGTCGTAGCAATCTTATCAGATGCTGTAGCAACGATCATCATCTGTAATGGCTTATTGCCCTTTAAGATGCCCCACATTTCCTTAACACCAAGTTTCTGATCTTTTTCGCCTTCCTTCTTCGGTGGCTTGCAGGCGTTGAAGATCTCGATCGTATCAGAACGCATCAAAGCGATACAAGCAACAAGTACGAATACACCACCGGCAAGTGCATACCAGTAGCAAGCCTCTTTTAACATGGCTGCACTGTACTGGTTGTCATATCTAGGCAAGATAGAAAATGCAACGATAGAGTTGAATACCATTGGTGTGATGTAGGAGTAGCAGGTACCGATCAGACCAACCATACCTCTTTGCTTAGGATCGTTGGTAAGTACCATACCGACAGCACCACCACCGATGTTGTTCAAGGTATAACCGATAAAGTAAAGAATGTAAATAACGATAAAGTAAATCAGTCCGGCAATGCCTTCATGCTTTCCTGCTGCCCAGTTGAAGAGTGCAAAAGCAGATAATGCTTCGATTGCAAAACCTC
>CAVGHS010000033.1:0-8255 GCA_963629085.1 bacterium | reverse complement strand
ACAGACGGATCTTGCCTCTCTTTGGATTTACAACATCAAATAACCATCCAAAGAAAGTATCTGTTACCGCATCAAACAAACGGCAAACCGTAGCAATGATACCCATGGTCGCAACTGCGATACCATATCCTTCTGTAGCAATGTAAGATGCATACATCATTAAAAGATAGAAGCAAATTCCATTACCGTTGTTAGCCATACCAAAGATCAACTCAAACCAGTTGGCACGGCGATAATCAACTTTTTTTTCCTCAGCCATAATAAACCCTCCATATTCTTATTATTTATCACTTTTGTTCACTGCCCTTCCATTTCCGTTGAAAGTTGTGCAGTATCTCTGTGGCTTATGATTTAATTATAAAGAGTTTATAAAATCACATGTCGGAAAATTCGATGAAATGTAAACAAATTTGTCTGATCTGTCAATTTTTTCAACTTTACTATACAAATCTGTCGGTCATATAGATTTTTTCTCTATCTTACCCTATTTATTATCTATACACTTGTATATTTAAATTCACAAAGACACGACTCTCTCATAGGATCCTGCGTCAAGAATCTCCGGCTCACATCCTTCTAATTTTACAGTTGCCGTCATATTAGCCGGAATCTCAAAGGTGTAAACAATGCGATCCTGCTCACATTTCCAGGCAGATCCGATCTTTCCGTAAGGAGAATCATAAGTTGCATTGGCATAGCCCAGACGCGCATCCGGCTGCGGCGCAATGGTGATCGCACCATCCTCTACGATAATACCGCAGGCAGAATCCATAAGCCAGCCAACAATGGCACCATAAGAATAATGGTTAAAGGAATCCTTTGGATTGCCATCCTTATCGAAGCAGTTCCAATCCTCCGGAATCGTAGTACATCCCTTGGTCACGGCATAAAGCCAGCCCGGCATATTCTTTTGCAGCAAAAGATCATATGCTGTCTCTTTCTGTCCGTAGTGGCTGAGACTTCGGCAAAGTTCGTGGGTCGTCAAAAATCCGGTATTTAAGTGATTTTCATTTTTTCTGATCTTTTCGGCGAGGTTGGACGCTGTCTGCTTCTTTTCCTCCTCGGATAAAAGATCATGGGCGATCGGACGCACAAAACGACACTGTCTCTTTTCTTCCTTTACCCTGCCATTTTCCAGATATACAGCGCGATATGCCTCTTTTGCCTTTTCTGCGATCTCCTGATAGCGGGCTGCATCTTCTTTCTGTCCCAGATGCTCTGCCATCTTTCTCATATAGACAAGATGGAGATAGAAAAATGCGGTTCCGACTTCCGGATCTCCTTTCATGACCAGATTCTTCATATAAGATGCAGAATCCTGATTTGGCTCCAGCCATTCGCCCCACATCCAACCGGTATCGATCATGTACTGACGATACTTCTTCGGCAGGCTGGTCTTGTTGATAAGGCGTGTCTCTTTTGCACGGTCGATCTCATACTCTGTCCATTTTTTCAATGCCTGGTAATTTTCGCGGATCAGATCATCATCACCATAACGCTGCATCAAACGGAATGGTACGATCTCAAAGGCATCTGACCAACCGATACCGCCGTCGATCTCCATCATGCCCATGAGTTTTTCCTTTTGTCCTGCCGGCGTACATTTCGGTGCCACCTGTGGAACAACGCCATCCTCGTACTGACCTGCCGCCTGCTCACGAATCCACTTGGCATAGACCGGATAGCAATCCATCAGATACATGGCAGTATGGATATATGCCTGACAATCACCGGAATAACCGGATTTTTCCCTTGTCGGACAGTCCGTCGGAACATCTACAAAATTACCCTTCATAGACCAGAGGGCATTTTTAAATAATTGATTGACTTCTTCCACGCCACAGGAGAAGGTCGCAGTTTCTTTCATATCGGAATAAATGGCAACAGCCGTAAATGCAGATGGGTCAATGTCAAAATCCGCCTCTACTTTCACATAGCGGAAGCCCATATAAGTCTTGGTCGGGTGATAAGTGTTATGACCATCCTTGCAGATATAGTGTACTTCCTGCTTTGTCGCTACTTTTGGATTCTGGAAATTAGCGATGGTGAAGTTGCCGTCTGCATCCAGTGCCTCGCCATGGGTCAGGGTCATCTCTTTTCCTGCACATCCTTCAAAATCAAGCATGACATAACCGACTAAGTTCTGTCCGAAATCAAGGATCTTTTCTCCCTTTGGATTTTCCAGCCATTTTGCCTGAAAAGTCTCTTTTGGCACGACCGGAACCGTATCTCTACAGATCAGATTCTCATAGCCAAAATCTCTTACTTTGACCTCGTGAAAATCGGAAAGTTCCTCTGATCTGGCATCATATTCCTCGCCTGCCATGAAATCATTGAGACCGATCGGTCCGTTTTGTGTTGCCTGCCATGTCTCATCCGTCAGGCAGACCGGTTTTCCGGCGATCTCCAACTGTGCCAAAAGTCCAATATCAGATCCATGCACATTTTTTGCCTGTGAATTTCCCATAGAACCGCGATACCAGCCATCACCAAGCGATACGACGATCTCATTTTCACCGGTCTTTAGAAATGTCTCGACCGGAATAGTCTCGACCAAAAGCCGCTTGTCATACTGCTCCGTTCCCGGCATCAACTGATGGTCCGTGATCTCCTTGCCATTGATCGTCAGATCCATCAGACCATGGCAGGTGGCGTAAAGGTAAGCACCTTTTGTCTGTGCTTTTACTATATCTTCCTCTGTCAGAGTAAATGTCTTTTTTAAATAAGAAGCACGCTGTCTTTCTTCCGGCACGTGTTCTTTTTCCGGGTCGATCCATTTTGCCTGCCATGCCTCTTTTTCGATTCCTGTTGTCACAAGCATACGGCTCTCGTCACTTGCAATATCCGACTCATCCCATACGCGCAGGATGATCTCTGCCTTGGTGCGATAAGGAATGGCATTTTTTAAATGATAAGACATGAGTCCGCCTGCCACTTTTCCTGTCGCCTCTATCTCTTTTTCCTGCTCTGCATCTGAAATATCTCTGACAACGACGTCATAGGCAGTCTGCTTCTTTCCGCCCTCCAGTTTCCAACGGATCGTAATGTCCCTGCCATCAATACCGCATGGATCTTCCATATGATTTACCTGTAAATCTGCTATCTTCATAAAATAAAACCTCCCATTTTGCTTACTCTGCTATTGATAAATCCATTATAAAATGCAGGGTAAGGCAAAAAAAGAGGCTTTGTCGTACACAAAATATGGTGATATGAAACTATCTGTGTTCGTGTCGGTATTGCAAAGGTGTTTTTTGATACTTCTTTTTAAAGAGTTCAATATAATAAGAAGTATCCTCGTAGCCAACATGGGTGGCAATATCCTCCACAGACAATCGGGTATTGCAAAGGAGTACCGTGCTTTGTTCCAGACGCGTTTCCTGGATGTATTTTAGAATGGTCGTATCCATATGGCCCTTAAAAATACGGTTCAGATAGGTCTTGGAATAATGAAACTCACGCGCCACATCCTCAAGGGATATTTCGTTATAGTGATTTCGGATATAAAGCAGAACCCGTGCGATCAATTCGCCTTCTTTTCCCATATGGGATGATAAGGTGATGTCTTCACATTGTCCCAAAAGTTCCAAGAAAAAGATGCTCAGATAATGGTCACAAATTCTGGAACTATAACTATCATCGTTCAGATATGCCACCATCAGGTCTAAGAGTTTATCGCAAAGGATCTCTTCTTTGCCCCCACGAAAGACTACATAAGTCCCTGTCTCCTGTGAAAAAAGGATCTGACTGAAAAAATGATAAAGCAGGCTATTTTCCGGAATATCTCCTAAGAATGTCTTTTCAAAGGTGTACTTATTGACCACGATGTTGATCATTAGGCTGTCATCATAGATGGAAATTTTGTGCTGCATGCCCGGCGGGATAATGACCAGATTCCCCTGCTTCAGGACTTCTGTTTTTTCCTGCGCTCCCTTTTTCTGGCGGAAAACATGACTGACCTGACCACGATAGACATAGCACATCTCGATAAACTCGTGATCGTGAAACTCTCCCGGCGTAAAGCGCAAATGCTTGTTGATGAAAACATTTTTGTCTGTATCAAAGTAATCTTTATGCTGAAAATGGATCTGCTCTTTTTCCGTCATCTTTCGTTTGACATTTTGACGGGCTGTTTCCGTGGATCCGGTATACAGATCCAGCCTGATATTATCCAATTCCAGCACTTTTTTCGGATATATGGCTTCTTCTTTTTCCTTATCCCTGATAAAACTTGCGGCATTACGATCAAAAAACTGATATTTTATCAACATATCATCAATGGTATTTTCCTTTTTTGACCATTTATGATATGCGTAAAACATCTTTTCTATTGCGCTGTAATCTGCCAGATAAGACTCAATTATTTCTTTTGAAATCATTTTATTACCCATGATCTTTCACTCCGATATAAGCAATAGGAACTTTCCGTTTCTCCAAATGTATGATAAGAAAAAAGCGGCTCACATTTGTGAACCGCTCGATAGAGGCGCCAACCAGATTTGAACTGGTGATAGAGGTGTTGCAGACCTTTGCCTTACCACTTGGCTATGGCGCCATAACTTGCATCAACAAGATGCATTATATAAAAAAGTCATACATCCGTCAAGATGTAAGTGACTCCGACGGGAATCGAACCCGTGTTACCGCCGTGAAAGGGCGATGTCTTAACCGCTTGACCACGGAGCCATAAAAGCATTATGAAAAACGGAGAAGGAGGGATTTGAACCCTCGCGCCGGTCACCCGACCTATACCCTTAGCAGGGGCACCTCTTCGGCCACTTGAGTACTTCTCCATAGTCGAATCAAATTCAATATTCACAATGCACAAACTATTCTACTAAAGGTATCCCCATTTGTCAACGAAAATATTGCATTTCTTCGCATTTTCTTTTACTTCTGATACTCCAAAATAGCTGTCTCATAGAGATTATTTCCATGGCAATCTGCTACCACGATGACCGGGAAATTTTCTACTGTGATCTTGCGGATGGCTTCTGCACCCAGATCATCATAACAAATGACCTCTGACTTGGTAATGCATTTGGAAAGCAGTGCTCCCGCCCCGCCAACAGCAGCAAAATATACCGCATGATTGCGGACGACCGCATCCAAGACCTCTTTTGTCCGCTTGCCTTTACCGATCATTGCCTTCTGTCCCAGATCTAAAAGGCGCGGTGCGTATTTGTCCATACGGCTTGCCGTGGTCGGTCCGGCGGATCCGATCGGCCTGCCCTCTCTTGCCGGAGACGGTCCCATATAGTAGATTGCAGCATTTTCAATCGGGATGGGAAGTTCTTCGCCACGATCCAAGACTTCCATCATGCGCTTATGTGCCGCATCACGGGCTACATACATCTGACCGTCCAGATACACATAATCTCCGGCAGTCAGGCTTTCTGCAATTTCTTTTGTAATTGGTAATGTAATATGTCTATCCATCTGAAACCCCTTTTTACAAATTATAATTCTCTCACTACATGACGGTTGACGTGACAACAGATGTTGACTGCCACCGGAAGTCCTGCGATGTGTGTTGCATAGGTATTGATATTGACTGCAAGTGCCGTGGTACTTCCTCCAAGTCCACCCGGTCCGATTCCCAGTCCGTTGATCTTTTCCAGCATCTCCTTTTCCAGATCCGCCACCCATGGGATTTCCGGCACTTGGTTCAGATTTCTGGTAAGTGCCTGCTTTGCCATCAAGGCTGATTTTTCAAAGGTTCCGCCAATACCGACACCAACGACCATAGGCGGACAGGCATTTGGACCAGCATCTTTTACCGCGGTAAGAATGGCATTTTTTACACCTTCAATCCCGTCGGCAGGCTTTAGCATAAAGACCCGGCTCATATTTTCACTGCCAAATCCTTTTGGCGCAAATGTGATCTTTACCCTGTCACCCTCTACAATAGAATAGTGAATGACTGCAGGCGTGTTATCCTTGGTATTGACACGCTCGATCGGATCACCTACAACAGACTTGCGCAGGTAGCCATCCGTATAACCCTGGCGCACACCCTCATTGATAGCATCTTCCAGACTGCCGCCGACAAAATGCACATCCTGTCCGATCTCCATAAAGACAACTGCCATTCCGGTATCCTGGCAGATGGGAATGGTCTCCTGATCTGCGATCGTGAGGTTTTCCTGCAACTGCTCTAAGATTTTTTTGCCCAGAGGAGATTTTTCCTCCTTTGTCGCAACTTTCAGTGCCTGATCCATATCCTCAGACAGGTAATGATTTGCCTGAATGCACATATCTGCGATCTCTTTTGTAATGTCTTTTACTGCTATTTCTCTCATTGTATCTTCTCCCTCTACCACCAGTCGCTATCCCACAGGATCGTGAATGGTCCGTCATTTTCCAGATCTACTTTCATATCTGCGCCAAAACTGCCACATTCCACCTTGCCAAAAGCCTCTTTACATTTTTCCTTAAAATATTCATAAAGTGCATTGGCAAAATCAGGTGCACCTGCTTTGACAAAACTCGGGCGGTTGCCCTTTTTACAATCTGCATAAAGTGTAAATTGTGATACTACAAGTATCTGACCATCCACATCCTTTATAGACAGATTTGTCTTTCCATCTGCATCCTCAAAAATGCGAAGTCCCTGCAACTTTTTGACATATTTATCTACCATTTCTCTGGTGTCGCCATCTGCTACACCAAGGAAGACCAAAAGCCCTTTGCCAATCTGACCGATCACTTCACCATCTACTTTGACAGAAGCGTGATTTACCCGCTGAATTACTAACCGCATACCTATTCTCCTTTACATCTAAAATTTATTATATACGCAGGCGGTATCATCAGCAATGGTTAATTTTATCTCTTGACTTTTGTATTATTTGTATTACACTAAATAATACAAAGTAAGAAGAAAGGAGTCTATCATGGTCATCTGTATTGATGAATTTTCTGAAATTCCTATTTACAAACAGATCCGCAATCAGATTGTCTTAGGTATTTCGGATGGCAGATTACAGCCCGGGGAGCAATTGCCGACGGTGCGCGCCTTGGCAGAAGAAATCGGAATCAACTCCATGACGGTAAACAAAGCCTATGCTCTTTTAAAACAGGAGGGCTATATCGTTACCGACCGCAGAAACGGCGCAAAGATCCGTAATGAATTTGACCAAGGCAAATATCTTTCACAGGCTTCTTTGGACAATTTGCAACAGATCATATCTGAGGCAAACATTCGCGGATTTTCAAAAGAAGAATTTTTCCAACTATGTGAAAAGTATTTTTAGGAGGCTAACCTATGTTTAATATCATTCTTTTTATTAGTTTATATCCGGTACTGCTTATCATATATTTTGTACTAAAGAACAACCACAAATTTCATGATGGTCTTTTGTTTTCTGTATCCATGAAAAAAGAATGGTTAGAACAGGCTGCGGTTCAGAATATTATAAGCGACTTTAAGAAGCAGATGAACATTTTGCTTCTCATCTTTTTCGCGGTTCCTTTCACCAGTTTACTGACAAGTCATTTTTCCATACAGTTTACGATCTGGATGAATTGGCTCATCCTCTTAGTCCTATTGTTTTATGTGCCATATGCCATAGCCAATAAAAAACTAAAGGAATGGAAAAGGGAAAACCACTTATACGAGGATCAGATCTTAGTATCTTATGTAGAAATGAAAAATGCCGGAAATGTCCGAAAGGTAAGATTTTTGCCATTCTTCATTCCGACTGCCCTGAGTTTTTTCCTATTTACGATTGCTCTTGCATTATCAGTTTTCTCAAAAAAGATAGACTTTGACAGTACGATCATGATTCTTAGCATTGCTGCTATCACCTTATTATACTGGCTCATTGCCCTCTGGATGGATCGAAGACCGGTAGAAGTCATCTGCAATGACAGTGATATCAACATCAACTACACCAGATCCAAGAAAAATGTGTGGAAAAATTTCTGGTTATCCTGTGCCTGGCTAAACCTTGCTTACACCTTGATTAGCCTTTTGCCTCTTGTATCCGATGCCATCCATCCCGGTATCTTTATCGTCGGATCCCTTGTTTATGCACTTGTCCTTTTGATCTTGATCATCCCATTAGGGAAAAAGTTCAAAAATATAGAAAAACGCTATGCGAATGATTTTGATCCGGCTTTTAAGACCAATGAGGACGATGCCTGGATCTTTGGAATTTTTTACTACAATCCTAAGGATAAAAAAAACATCGTCGAGACAAGAGCCGGTATTGGAACTTCCGCCAATATGGCAACAGGACTTGGAAAAGGAC
>CAVGHS010000032.1:0-20774 GCA_963629085.1 bacterium | reverse complement strand
ACATGGTCAGGATCGTGCTCCATATTGGAATCGTGATCATGGATAAAATGGTAGATGCCACTACCAGTTTGGTAGCAAAAATCTCGTCACATCCATACTTGGATGCCAGAATACTGGTCGTTGCCCCCGCCGGCATGGCAGTCAGGAGCACGCAGACACCGGTCACCAGAGACGGCAGTTTTATGAGCAGGCAGACCAGATACAAAGCCAGTGGCATCAGAACCAGGCGAAGCATGGAATACCACAAGACTTCCCCGTCAAAAATAGATTTCCAGTCCGCTTCTGCCAGGATCATGCCGATGACCATCATGGAAAGCGCCGTATTACAGTTTCCGATCGTACCGATGGTATTGGTAATGACCGCAGGCGGTGTGTACTGGGTCAGTATCAGGATCAGACCGATAAAACAGGCAATGATGCAGGGATGCGTGACAACCTTTTTCAAAGTTGCTTTCCAATCCTTAGATTGTGTAAAAATGGCAATACCGGATGACCACATCATAATGCGCATAGGGATCAGAAAAATAGATGCCATGGCAAGTCCGATGGATCCAAAAACGCCCTCTGCCACCGGATTTCCCAGAAATCCCGCATTGGAACAGATGACGCCATATTGCAGGCTCATCCGGTGACCGACTTCTCGTTTTCCATACAGGACTTTTCCAAGGATCACACTGACTACCTGGATTCCGATAGAAATCATCAGGACTTCCGCAAATTGCAGGAAGGTATTGCTATCGCAGTCGATCATGAAAGATTTTACGATATTGCAGGGAAGCACCAGATAGATCACCAGGTCATTGATGTTCTTCTGTCCTTCCTTGCTTATAATTCCGATTTTCTTAATCAGCGCTCCTACTAAGATAAGCAGGAGCATGGTTATCTGTAAAACAAGTAATCTGCTCATGTCACTTTTTCTAGCCCAATCTTCCCTCTAACTGCGCTACAACCGCATCGACTGTTCCCGCTACATCCTTTCCATCCAGATCCACCGTAATATCCGCATACTTTTCATACAAGGCTGTTCGCTCCTTATAAATATCCCGCAGGGTCTGTCCCTCTTTATGTACGACGCCACGCTCATCCAGATCCCCCAGACGCTTGTCCAGAAGTTCATAACTGATCCGCAGATAGACAAGAACTCCGATCTCTTTAAAATGTGCCATGGCATCCGCGCCAAAGATGACACTTCCACCGGTTGCGATCACTGTGTTTTCCACCTCAATGCCCGCATTGATCCGATTTTCCACCGCATTGAAGCCGTCAATGCCTTCTTCCCTGATGATCTCCTTTAATAACTTTCCGGTCTCATGCTGGATGACAAGATCCGAGTCCAGGAAATCATAATTCATAACCTTTGCAAGAATAACGCCGGAGGTACTCTTTCCCACGCCCGGCATACCGATCAAGACAATATTTTTTCCCATATTTTTTCCTTTGCTAAACGTCATAAGATAAGAGGATGCCCCTATAAAAGAGCATCCCCTTGACATCTGGTCTTTGATTACTTGGTTCCAAAAATACGGTCCCCGGCATCTCCGAGTCCCGGACAGATATAAGCATTCTCATTCAACTGACGATCCAGGGCGCCCACATAGATCTGCACATCCGGATGTTCCTTGTGCAGTCTCTCCAGACCTTCCGGTGCCGCAATGATACACATAAACTTGATGTTCTTGCCACCATGCTGCTTGATCATGGTAATAGCATCTGCACCTGATCCACCGGTTGCAAGCATTGGATCTACAACCAAAATGGTTCTCTGATCGATCGGTTCCGGCAACTTGCAGTAATACTCATGTGGCTCATGAGTCTCCGGGTCACGATACAATCCGATATGTCCGATCTTTGCAGATGGCACCAGATTCAGTACACCATCTACCATGCCCAGTCCTGCACGCAGGATCGGTACGATTGCCATCTTCTTACCGGCGATCATCGGCTGCTTTGTCGTCTCGATCGGTGTCTCGATCTCCACCAGTTCGGTCGGAAGATCGCGCAGCGCCTCAAACCCCATCAACATAGCGATCTCACTGACTAAGGTACGGAACTCATTTGTTCCTGTTGTCTTGTCACGAAGTCTTGAAATTTTATGCTGG
The DNA here is from genome assembly GCA_963629085.1 of bacterium. Classification (GTDB taxonomy): domain Bacteria; phylum Bacillota; class Clostridia; order Lachnospirales; family Lachnospiraceae; genus Pararoseburia. The sequence continues at coordinate 18,675 of CAVGHS010000032.1, read as the reverse complement.
ATCAGCGGATGATCCATAATAGTAACGTTCTCCATTTGTTCCTCCTCAAATACCGTTTATCGGTTCGTTTACTCTTCTAAAAATCTTAGTTTATCCTGCGTGGAAAGTCAATGGATATGTGCATACTTTTTTCTGGTAGCCATGCCACCGCGGATATGTCGCTCTGATTTATTGACATCTAAGACGCTTCTTGCCTCTTTTGCGAGTTCCACATCGATCTGTGGTAAACGTTCCGCAACGTCTTTATGTACCGTCGATTTGCTCACACCAAAATTCTTCGCCGCCTGCCTTACGGTCGCACTCTTTTCCACAATGTATGTACCAATTTCAACTGCCCGTTTTTCAATATATGGTTTCAAAAAAATCCCCTGCAATACTTGTTTTTACATTGTATGCAGGGGATTTTTCCTTTATTCTGTTCAATTTACATTTCTAAAACTTAAGAATACAAAAGCATTTTTGCACAGATGGCGACCGGACCGATATAGTTCTCTTTTCCCGCCAATTCGGAGTAGATCACCCGGTTTGTTCCCAGACTGGCATCATAAGATGCACATGCCTGGATCAGTGCCTTTCGCACCTCCGGACTTTCAAAAAGGCTTCCGGTCAAAATGATGCGGTTGGGTGCCATGATAGTCGCCGAGTTGACGATACTTCTGGCAAAAAGATCCAGTGCATCCGCAAACTGATCGCCGATCGGACTTCCCAGATTTTTGCAGAAAGTCTCGCCAAAGGCATCCTCAGCAAAAGGTGCGATCTTGCAAAGTGCCGCATAAGAAACTTTTGTTTCCAGACAACCGCGCCTGCCACATTTGCAGAGCGCTCCATCTTTTTCTACGATAAAATGCCCCAGTTCAGCAGCCTTTGCATGCCGTCCCTCGTAGATCTCCTGATCGATGATAATGGCACAGCCGACACCGGGTCCCCATTTGATGACCATGAGATTGTCATGTTCCTTGCCCGTGCCATACAAAAGTTCTGCCATGGCAAAGGCATTGACATTGTTCTCCACATAGACCGGCACGGAAAAATGCTGTCCCAGAATTTCCACGATCGGAACTTCCTCATCCCAGATACCGTATGCCTTGATACTGCTTCCGGTCGTCTTGTCCACAAGCCCCGTGATACCTACACCAATAGCAACCAGTTTGCGGTCTCCGACCAGGCACTCCTGTAAGAGTTTGTCCGCAGTCTGGCTCAACTTATCCAAATAAGCCTTGGGCGCGATCATAGTGTTGGTCTTGCAGCGTTTTTTTGCCGCGACCTGACCGCGCAGATCCGCGATCGCCACCGTCGTATATTCCGGCTCTATGGTCATGGCACAGACATAAGACGCCTCATAATTGATATCCAAGAGGACCTTCTTGCGCCCCGCTCCGCTGCTCTTGACATTGACCCCGGTTTCCACCAGGATTCCCTCTGCAAAAAGATCTGCACAGATCTGGGTCACAGCCGCAGGCGTAAGTCCCAGCACATCTGCCAGATCCTTGCGGGACGCCGGACCATGGTCATTGATATGTTTTAAAATAGCCGCGCGATTACGTCTGCGCACCGTCTCCATATTTGCCCCGGTATGTCGAATCATAGTCTCGCCTTTCCGTGATAGCAAAACAGACCTGCCTTCCTAGGCAAGTTCTGTTCTACTGCTTTTAGTATTTCTGTACTTCCATATTAAGCATTCCTGCCAAAATTTCAAGTTCTGCAGCAACATTTCCATAGGCAACCACAAAATGTGGCTCCCATCCTGCCTCAACACTTTCATAAACGACAGTCTTGGCATCTGCATTGGTCTTGACTACAACCGAAGTGCCATTAAACTGCTTTGGTTTATCCAATGCCTGACCGCTGGCGATAAAGAAGCGGAACTTGCCCTCACTGTCTTTGCCGATACGGAAGATGGTAACTTCTTCACATGGCTTGCAGCCAAAATCAAGGGTCGGTCCGATCTTTCGGTTACAATGCACATCCACCTTTGCCCCGGTATCCTCTCTTGCCAAAGAGCAGGCAGCCGTTCCACAATGCCAGAAGGTGATGGTGTTTTCTGTCTCATCCATGGAAACTGGATCTCCGAAGAAGGTCGCCTGTTTGGTCAGTTGCATACCAAGATACATGGAAAGTGCTCCGTAAGTATCTGCCTCACAACTTGCTGCCACCCCAAGGTCATTTAACATGGCAAGGACAGCACAGACCGGTGTTCCAAATGCGGTAAAGAAATCCGGCCAGCAGCGGGATGCCAGTGCTCCCACATGATGGTCTGTCACATATTCTTTATAAGCACGGTAGAGTCTGGCAAAATCCTTGCGGTTTTGTTCCGGTGTATTTTCCAGACCGCACATACGCTCTCCTGCATCTGCCAGATAATCTTTTACATCTTCATCACTATATCCCTTGGCAATGTCGATCAACTCTCTTGCTTCGATCGATTCTAAGGTCACGCCAAAGTTTTCCATCATTTCCAGATCCAATGCACGTCCAAAACCAAAGCCCTGCGGTGTATGTCCGACTGCTGTCACAGTCAGATGACGCATATCGTATTTTAATTTTGCTGCGCGTATGGTCGCACCAACCTTTGCCTTGACTTCTTCCTCTTCCGGGGAGCCAAAGATATAGTTGAGCGGCTCCTTGCGGAAAGCCTTGATGGCATTTGCCGCAGAATAGGCACCTGTCAGAGAATTCAGGCGGAGTCTGCCGCCGTCAATGACCGGCTCACGCAGGGTCCAAAGAAGGATCGGGCAATCCGGTTTCTTTAATACCTCGCTGGCATAGGCTGCATTTGCGAAGGTAATATTTTGTAAGATCACAAGATCCGGCTGGCATTCTTCCAAAAATGCATCCAAAAGGTCAATGGATAAGAGCATCTCCTTTGGAAAGACGCAGGCATCCGTCAGGCTCTTGATCAGAGCAACCGATTTATCAAATTCCTTCTGTGCGCTTTCCAAATGAAAGGTCGGCACACCGATCGGTACATATGCTATCTGAAATTCTTTTTTCATCTTGCTATAACTCCTTTTCGTGCATAGATCATGCACATTTTTTATAATGATTTGCTTTTGTCAACATGGCTCCAAGAAAGATCACTTGCACAAAAGACTGATACCGGCAATACAGAGCAAAATATAGGTCAGCACGGTAAAGACTGTCTGGCTCATCCGCTTAAACAAAATACCGCCCAAGAACATACCGCCGAACAAAAACGGTACGGAGATCGCCTGGATCCGTATGGTGTTCATAGTGTAGTAGCCCGCCATGATGTCACTGACAAGGATCATGCTGTTTAAGATGATCCAGACCGCAGATACCGTCCTGCGAAATTCTTCCTTGCTTTTGGTATGGTTGGACAAATAAGTGATGATCAGAGGTCCGCCGGATACAAAGATCCCATGCACGACACCGGAAAAAAGGAGCAAGGCTCTGGCACTCGCCGTCATGCCCTTTTCAATGTAATGCTCTCGTTCCTCGGTAGAACCTTTGGACTTTCTGGGACTTTTATCCATGATACCAAAGCCGTTTTCCCACGCGTACTTACCAAAAGCGATCAGACCTCGCGCACCGATACCTATGACAAAGATGCCCAGTGCCACATACATCAGGCGCTCATGCCCGGTAAAGAAATGCTTTACCAGAATACCGACTATGATACCAATGCCCATATAGCAGGTCACACGCTTTAGTTCTTTGATATTTACATTCTTATAACCGCCTACGACAACATAAATGCCGGCGATGATACCAAGTACATTTAAGACCGGTTTTGCGACCGGATAGCCCACCAGATGGATGGAAAAAGGCATTGCCAGGATTGTTCCCGCAAAGCCTGTGATACCCTGGATAATGTTTGCCAAAAAGATCACTATGTAAAAAAGTAATTCTGACATACCTTACTCCTTTGGATAGAACAATTCCTTGTTCTCCCCGGTCACACCGCCATGGGCACCCTGCTTCATCAAAGGCTCACGATCCGGGTGTGCGATGACCCATTTGTTCCGCTGTAACAAAAGAAGGGCTTCCTCATCCTTAGTTTGCAGTTTTGCCTGCTTTTCTTCCTGACTCAAAGGAGTATTGGTTCCCCGCGGCAAAATGACGATGTCCTTAAATCCCTCGTCCGTCACGCGCAGAGGAGACAAATGAAGCGTGGTCTGGTACATCTCGATCGCCGTTCCCTTTGGCACAAAGAATACCGTAGCCTGCGATACGTCATAGGTATTGTGGCAGATGTCATAAGTATGTCCTAAGACCAGCATGAAATCCGTGATCGCGATATTGATCTCACTGCCCTTATGATATTCAAAGCCATTGTATGTCGTATTTCTGCCATTACAATAACCGATCTGGATCGGCATACCACCGTAAAAACTTGCAGCGATCTGCTCTGCCACCGGCTCGCTCTCCATCTCTTCCACCGATGCCACATAGACATTTCCCTCTTCCGGGATCTGTGACGTCAGATTCATATAGGTTTCCAGTTCTTCAAAATCATATCCCTTGATGATCCGTCCGAAGGAGGAAAATTCTGCATCCTCCACCGCATAGATCTTCACATCATTACATGCGTTTAACGCTTCCAATAACTCCATCTTTTTATCCCTTTTACTGCTCTCTTACGACTTTGATCGTCGCGCAGAAATCTTCCTTTCCATAACCTGCATCCATAGCCGCCTGGTAAACACGAAGTGCATTTTCTTCACCCGGCATGGATACGCCACATTCTTTTGCAAGGTTCATGCAGATATTGACATCCTTGTATTCGTTTTCAATAGAAAATGCTGTGGTATAATCCTCTTTTGAAATCGGCTCCTTCTTAGAATCCAGATAGAAGTTCTGACCTCCACCATAAGAGATCGCCTGTGCAAAAGTCATGATGTCGATACCATTGGCTGCTGCTAAAGCAGATGTCTCGTTGACACCGTTCTGGATCTGTGAAACCAAAGCATTGTGACAGATCTTCATGACCAGCCCCTTGCCGTTGTCTCCCATACGGATCACATTTTCTCCCATATAAGAAAGGATCGGCTTCATTGCCTCAAAGGTAGCCTCGTCACCACCAACATAGATACCGAGTTTACCTGCAATGGCTGCCGGTTTGCTCTTAACAACCGGCGCGTCGATAAACTGTGCGCCTGTCTCCTTGACCATCTCTGAGATCTCAACGGAAACAGACGGATCGATCGTAGACATGTCGATACAGGTCTTTGTGGCATCCAGTACCGGAAGGACTTCATTGTAGACACTTCTGGAATGTTCTGACTTTGGCACCATGGAAATGATGACATCCGCATTTTCCGCTACTTCCTTGGAACTGCTGCATGCTACGGCTCCCACTGCCTCCAACTGTTTTACCTTTGCCTCGACAAAGTCAAAAACATATACCTTGTCGTCATGCTTCTTTACAATATTTTCACACATGGACTCGCCCATGATACCGAGTCCGATAAATCCGATTTTCATTACATAACCTCCTGATTTTCCTATATTACAAGTTTACTCTGTGACTGTCTTATCCCATGCACCCTGGAATTTTGCCATACCGTAATCTGTAAATGGATGATACATGCTGTCCTTATATACCTGCAGACCTGCGGTCACGATATCAGCACCTGCTCTTGCACAGTCAACAAACTGCTTGCCGTTACGAACGGCTGCACAGATGATCTGGGTCTTGCCGTAGAAACCATAATTCTTGTAAATATCAACGATATCCTGGATATATTCCTTGCAGTCTTCACCGCTGTTCTCCTTCCAACCGATGAATGGAGAAACGAAAAGGGAACCGTTCTTTGCAGGAACGATGGCCTGTGATGCTGAGAATACCAAGGTCACATTGGTTCTGACACCCTTTTTCTCTAAAATTCTTGCGGCTGTGATACCGGACTGTGTGCAAGGGATCTTGATGACAAAGTTGTCACACATTGCTGCGATCTCAGAACCCATAGCCACCATCTCATCTACATCATCCAGATGTGGATTGATCTCAACAGAGATCGGGAACTTCTCATAGCCTACAATATCCTTTTCCTCTACAAACTCTACCATGTCCTTTAAGACTTCCTTGAATGGCTTGCCGGACAACATGATGTGGTTTGGGTTTGTTGTAACACCATCAATACCAAAGGTGTCATATGCCTCACGGATCTCGTTAATTTTTGCACTGTCTAAAAAATACTTCATTGTCGTAATCTCCTTTTTATAAATTTTATGCTTTGGCTACCTGCATGAGTGCTTGGTAGTCTTTACTGTCTTTTCTAACAAATACCGGTGGTTTTCCGATCGGTGCTTCCACGATCATATGTCCGCCTGCATATTCCTTGCCGTCAAAAATGTTGACCCATACGTCTTTTGGGAAATAGATCTTGCGGCTCTTTACGCCTTCCTCATAAACCGGTGCCACCAGAAGATCCCTGCCTAAGAGATACTCTGTCTTTTCGGTGTAGGCTTCCGCCTCATCATAATGATAAAAGAGCGGCCGCATGACCGGTGTGCCATCGCTGATCTCCTCATCCACCAGACCCTTGAGATAATCTTTTAAGGCAACGTGCATCCTGCCACACTTGGCAAGTTGTGCCAGCAGTTCCTCGTCGTCATCAAACTGTACGTTGTTGACCGGCTGGTTGCCTTCATGGGTACGGAAGAGCGGTGAAAATACATTCATCTCCTCCCAGCGCAAGAGCAATTCCTTACTGCGCCGCATATGCATGATGGTGGTATAACCGCCGACATCCGAATGGGCAATACCGTAACCGCTCATAGCAAGGGATAAGGTCGCCGGGATCACTGCCGGCAGTCCATCGTCGATAGACCAATCTACATGCTGATCGCCCGTCCACATCATATGGGAATGTGCGATCGTACCGGTATGTCCTGCTCTGGTAAAGAAGAATACCTGACCTTCCTTACCGCATTCTGCGACGGCTTCCTGGTTCATCTTTGCCCATATCGCCGGCCACTGGTTATGGATGATCGCCGGATCCTCTCCACTGTAAAGCACAGCATCGATCGGCAGATACTCACCAAAATCTGCCATCCAGCCACCCATGCCAAGTCCGATCATATTTTCCTTGATCAGCCCCTTGTACCACGCATAAGCCTCCGGGTTGGTAAAATCAACCATGGCTGCCGGGAACGTCGTAATGGTCACCAGATAATCCTTGCCCTCACGATCTTTGACACAATAGCCATGCTCGGATGCGTATGCGTATAAATCCTTTTCAATGGCAATGAATGGGTTGATATAGCCCAAGAAACGGACACCTTCTTCTTTCCATTCTGCGATCTTTTTATCCAGTCCCGGATAAAGTTCCTGATCCCACTCCCAGTTCCACATGACCTGGTAACCAAATCCGGTTCTTCTACAGCCTGACCAGTCCTGACACCAGACACCGACCACAGGTACGCCTGCTTCCTTTGCCTTTTTGATCTTGGCATCTACGACATCCGTTCCCTCCTGGATGCCCAGGATCACGCCGTCATACAGCCAATCCGGCAATGCTTTTTGTCTGCCAAGGAGTCCTGTCAGTTTGCGGGATACCTCTGCAAAATCCTGACCACTGTCTGTGATGATGACAGGCGGCTCCTGGAAATACAAGGTGATCTTGCCGACATCGGTAAAATCAAACTCACTATAAGCGTTGATATCGCAATGCACATAGTATTTGTCACTGGAAACAAAGGTTGGCTGTGCATAGTAGGATTCGTATTTGTCAAAGGAAAGTTTCTTGTCCGGGTGCTTGCCCAGCAACTTTTCCTTAATGATCTTTTTGGAAATACGTCCGGTGTTCTGATGTTCTGCCACCCAGATACGCACCTTCTGTCCTTTCAGATCCAGTTCCGAATAGGTCTCCCCGCAACCGTAAATATGCTCCTTAGGATCCGTTGCAAAGGTCAGCCAGTAACGATTGACTCCCGGCTTTTCCTCTCCCACATAAGCCAGACGGATCTGTGACCCCTGCTGGGTCACGGCAAACTGATGTAACTGCTCTTTGGCACTGCTTCCTTTCGGATCTACATAGGTCAAAAGATAGCCATCCTCGGTCTTCTCCTGATTCTGTAAGGTCAGTTTTCTTTTCCCGGAAATCTTCTGTTTATACTTGAAACTTCCTCTGGACATGGAAAACTGATTCTCCCCGGAACCAATGCTTACTTCCATTTTTAATATCTCTTCAATTCTTATTGTAAAAACCCCCTCGCCTCAATTATTTAATTCTTTTAACTAATTATAGAGCCTAGTTCCGTAAATTGCAAGTATATTTTTTAATCTTATTAAATAATTGATATCGGCATGAAAAAAGAGAAAGCAGACAGACCTGCTTTCCCCATTCTTTGACCCATGTTGATAATATGACATTGTCCTTATTTTTTCTATTTATTCTACAGTTACAACTTTTGCCAAGTTTCTTGGCTTATCTACGTCCAGCCCCTTATCTGCTGACACATAGTAGGAGTATAGTTGCAAAGCAACAATCTCCGGGAATGACATATATTCGTCGTCCAGATTCGGCAAACCGATCACATGGTACTCACCACTCTGGGCAAAATCCGCTTTCAGTTCTTCCTTGGTCAGAAGCACCACATTAGCACCTCTTGCCTTGATCTCTTTTACATTGGAAAGTTCCTTGGAGATCAGTTTGGTCTGGGTTGCCGCTGCAATGACCGGTGTCCCGTCTGTGATCAGGGCAATCGGTCCGTGCTTCAATTCTCCGGCAGCATATGCCTCGGAGTGGATGTAAGAGATCTCCTTGAGTTTTAAGGCTCCCTCCAACAGAACCAGATAATCCATGCCACGACCGATCATAAAGAGGTCGCTTGCCATGATGACTTCCTTTGCCTGACGATGGATGTCGTCCTTGATGGCAATGACCTGGGTAATGGCATCCGGCACTCTTCTGAGATTTTCCAGAGCATGTTCCAGATCTGCCTCTGTCATCCTGCCCCGCAAAGATGCACAGCGCAATACCAAAAGATAAAAGATCATTAACTGGGTCGTGTATGCCTTGGTACTGGCAACCGCGATCTCAGGACCCGCGTCGGTATAAAGCGTATAATCTGCAATACGGGAAATGGACGAACCTCTGACATTCAGGACTGCCAGACAGGCTGCCCCTTCTTTTTTTGCTTTCTTTAATGCTTCCATGGTATCGATGGTCTCGCCGGACTGGGATACTGCGATAAAGAGTGTTTCCTTATCCAAAACGGTGTCCGAATAGATAAACTCCGATGCCATCTCCGTCTCGACCGGAATACCCAGCCATTTTCTGAAAAGATGGGCTCCCATCATGCCTGCATGCAAAGCGGTTCCGCATGCCACGATACAAACCCGGTTAAAAGAGGTCAGCATCTTATCCACAGCACCTTCGTAGCCCAGATCGATACTGCCATCTACCAGATAGTTGGTCAGGATCCGCTTCAAAGCCTCCGGCTGCTCGTTGATCTCTTTTTCCATATAATAAGCATAGCCCTGCTTGCCGGTATTTCCTGCATCCCAGTCAACGACCTGCATTTTCGGCTGCACTTCCTGTCCGTTGAAATCCACAACAGAAACCTGAGCCTTGGTCGCCTTTAAGATACACTTTTCATCTAAGACGAAAAATTCCTTTGAATACTCGTACAAGGCTGCCGGATCAGAAGCCAGAATGGTCAGTTCTTCGTTCTTTGCCACAACGATTGGGCTTACATTTCTGGTCGCATAAATGGTATCCGGGATGTCATCAAACATAACAACCAAAGCATAGGTACCCTTTAATTTCTTGACCGTTCTGCGGATGGCTTCGTTCGGGTCGCCCTTGTAAAACTTATTCAAAAGTGCCGCTACCACCTCGGTATCCGTCTCCGATACCAACTGGTCTTCCACCTCATACTCTTCACTCAGTTCCTTATAATTTTCCACGATCCCATTGTGAACCAGAGTTACTTTTCCCACGCGATGTGGATGCGCATTGGTATCAGACACGCCACCATGGGTCGCCCATCTTGTATGACCGATACCGCAGGTATAGTCGCCGGTCTTTGGAGAAATCTCCCGCAGGTCTTTGACGCGTCCCTGGCATTTGTGTATCTCCGGCAGGTTTTGGCCGGCTCTACGGATGGCAAAGCCGGCACTGTCATATCCTCTGTATTCCAGCAGTTCCAGCCCGTTTAAAATGCCATTTAAAGCATCATTTCCAATAAATCCTATGATTCCACACATATTTTAAATCCTCATTCTTTCTATACGAAGCAGCCGGATGATCCATCTGACTGCCATTATTTTTTCTTATTCTCATTATATTGGATTTGTTTTGTAGTTACCCACATATTTGCCAATATATATCGCATTGAGATCTACGGAAGGGCATCCGCCGAATTTTCGATAACCCTTCTCCTCGTCGACCAATTCATAGGTCCTGGCGCTAAAATGAGGACAATGTGTCACATATTATCAACTATTCACTTGTCAAAGTTCACCGTGAGATTATATACTGCTTCCTGAGAATTGTCAAACTATGCCTCTTTCCTGTGTCGGCTATCAGCATAGGAAAACTATAAATTTTATTTCTGAAATTCTTCATATTTCTTTAATAAAGGCAACACAGTTTCGTCACATCTGCCCTGTAATATAAATAATGTCGAAAGACAAGAACATAACTTTTTCATAACTCCCCCTTACTTGAAAGTGATGTGTGCGTTGCATCACTTTCTTTTTTTGTGTAAGGCGCGAACATGTGCTTCGGCAATTTTTTCTCTGCAATAAAAGTGCTTACCTAAGCGTTTCCACGAGTCTCCGGTTACACCGGTCATTGATCTGGCAGGTGCCTGCCTCCCGGGTCTGCTTCCAACGCGCATCCTCCCCACAGATATCTATACCAAGGATTTTGTCTGCTTTTTCCCGGACCTCCTGCAATTTCTCCACAGCCTCATCCAAGGACATATCCCCCTGATCCCAGTCACAGACAGCATCTTCTGCACACAAGACATCCTTATCAAAAGAGATATAGATGGGATGTCTTTCCTGTGAAAAATCCGGCATACCGATCCGGATCTTTTCCCACAATTCCTTTGCGGACATGGTATTTCCTGTTATGACATTTTCTGTCGTATCACACGTTGGCATTCCCGATTTTCCACACGCCTCATCTTCTGCGCGTACATCCTCGATCAGATGGGCATCCACGCCTACAAGATATACCCTTTGCAGGTTTTCATTGGTCAGCAGCGCTTCCCTGACCCAGCCGCCACAGGAAGTGATGCCCCCCCAGGACGGTGCCTGCAAATCCGGGTGATGGTCAAATAAGATCAAGGAAAATGGCTCTTTGATCTTTTCCAGCCAGAGCAGGGACAGATAGTGATAATTTCCGGAATCCAAAAAATGCAATCCCTCATAAGAATAAGGGCTTACCCTCTCACGCAGACTTTCCTTTGCCGCATCGTCGCAGTAGCAATTTGTTCCCTCGACATCCTGACAGTCCACCTGCACGACCTCCCATGTATCTTTCTTTTCCTTATAAAATATCTGCTCGGCATATGCCCCGGACATATGTATGACGATCATGTTTTTTTTCATATCTTTTCTCTTATGCTTCTTTTTTCTTGCGGATCCAAAACATGGCAATACCCGCGCCACAGATAATCAGATAACCTAAAATACTGATGACATCCGGCACTTCCCCAAGGAAGATAATGCCAAGCAGGGCAGCAAAAACGATCTGGGTATAATCATAAACGGATAATTCGCTCGCCGGTGCATAAGTATATGCTGCTGTGATGGAGAACTGCCCCAGCGTTGCAGAAAGTCCTGCCATCAGAAGGGATGCCAACTGCCACCAGGCAAGGGGCTGGTGATCAACGATGATAAAAGGAACGGCACACAAACAGGAAAATACCGAGAAACAAAAAACGATGAGCGGTCCCGGTGCCCCATGCTTGGTCGCAAGACGCACGTTGGTATAGGCAAGCCCTGCGCCCATCCCACCGATCATACCAATAAATGCCGGAAAGGTTGCAACACTGTCAAAGCCCGGACGTAGGATAAAAAGCGCCCCGATAAATGCTGTGATCACACAGATCAACTGGTATGGCTTGATCTTTTCTTTTAATAGGAAATAGGAAAAGATAATGGCAAAGAAGGGGGACAACTTATTGAGCATGGAAGCATCCGCGATGTAGAGTTTTCCGATCGCATAAAAGTTAGCGAAAATGCCTATGGTTCCAAAAAGAGAACGAAAGAAGATATATTTCCCGCTGCCCTTGGGAATAGAAAAGGCTATCTTTTCCTTTTTCATGACAACAAAGGCAAAAAAGATAGCGACCAGATTACGGAAAAAACTTTTCTCGATCGCCGGCAGATCTCCTGCCAGTTTGACAAATAAATTCATAAAGGCAAAACCAAATGCCGCCAAAATAATATAGAAAATCCCCTTATATTTTTCATTGATCTTCATGTCCATTTCACTCCTAGCATAAAACTTTCATTTTATTATAGCATACCCGATCAAATATGGTTACACGCAGGAAAATGGACAGAAAAAAAGCCGATGCCCGAAAGCACCGACTCTGGATCGTCCGATTATCCTTCAATGGAAATGAAGTGTTTCTCAGGAACTGCCTTTGGCTGCTCCTTTGGAATAGATAATTTCAGGATACCGTATTCATACTTTGCATGAATATCTTCCTCGGTGATATTTTCACCGATATAGAAACTTCTGCTCATGCCGCCGGCATAACGCTCACGACGCAGGTAGTGTTTCTTTTCGTCCTCCTCGTCCTTATCCAATCCTTTTTCAGCGCTGATGGTCAGGTAACCATCATTTAATTCCAACTGGATCTCATCTTTCTTAAATCCCGGAAGATCAATATCGACTTCGTATCCTTTCTTCTATCCTTCCAACACATTATTCATGTATTCCATCTTTTCCTCTGCCTGATAAATGAGTTTGCTACACTCCAATAACTCCCCTGTAAAATCTACACCGATATCCTGATACAGAGACTTGTACTTGATATCATGTTCCAGACTCGCCCACATATCCATCGCCTCGGTACGGATCTGGACTTCAACCGGTACGAACTGCTTCTTGTTCATAAAGTAGACCGGTACGCGGATGATCATGTGGAGACTGCGGTAGCCATTCTTTTTCGGATTGGCAATGTAGTCCTTGATCTCCATGATATGTACATCATCCTGTGCCATGAGTCGGTCGCGGATCAGATATACATCCTTGATATAAGGACATACGACACGCACACCGGCAATATCATAGATATTATTGCAGGCGACATTCAAAGAGAGATCCAGATCCTTTTTCTCCAACTTGCCGACAATGCTCTTCATAGACTTTAGTCGCGTATCAATATGATGGATCGGACAACGAAGTCCGCGATACTTGAATTCATCCTTGATGATGTTCATACGGGTTTCCGTAACGTTCATAGCCGCATTATACATGCGAAGGATCGGATCCATGGTGTGCATAAATTCATCATGGATATCTGCCATGTGGCGCATATCCTCTCCGGTCGTTGTCTGCGATGCCATCAATTCATAGACCTCGATCGTCTCCTTTGTACCATCGACGGTCTGGTATGCAGTGGAGACCGTCTCGGTTTCATAGGTCTCCTGCATTTCTACTTCTATATTCTGTTCTACTGTTTCTTCTTGTCTTTCTTCCATACTTTGTTTCCCCTTTTCCATCTTCTTCCCCTTGTTTTTGACTTTTGCACCTGTCCCCATATTTACAGATGCCACAGTTTGCTTTCGTACTGCTTTCGCTGCACTTGACATACTATCATTCCCCCCAACTTACTTTCTTATTATATCCAATTTCAGGCAAAAGTGGGTGAACTGGATATTAACTTTTTATTAAATAAAGTTTATAATTGGACGATTTGTAAATCCTCGCGCCCCTTTCCACCTTGATCTGTCTCACCCAAATTTAACAAATCTTCCAAGATTCCGCATTGATTTTTCTGACAATTTTAAATATAATAGGGGTAAGAAAGAAGGGAGGTAATGCATATGTACCCAGTAATAACGATAAGTAGAGAGTTTGGTAGTGGCGGTCACAGCATCGGCGAAAAGGTCGCATCCAAACTCGGTATACCATTTTATGACGGGGAAATTGTGACACGCGTGGCAGAAGAAAGTGGCTATGCCAAAGAATTGATCGAAGAACAGGGCGAATACTCTACCTCTGCGAATAAATGGTTTGACATTTCCGCTGCCAGTGCCATGTATTTCCAAAGTCCACAAGACGAGATCTTCATTGCACAAAAGCGCGTCATTCTCGATTGCGCCGCCAAAGGTCCATGCGTCATTGTCGGACGCTGTGCCGATTACATCCTGCGCAAAGAGGATGTGAAATGCTTGAATGTCTTTATCCATTCCGATATGAAGCACCGTACCGAGCGTGTCTTAAAGCGCTATGGAGAGATTGAGAATGTCGGCATTGAAAAGCGTCTTGCCAAAAAGGATAAACAGCGTAAGACCTACTACAAGTACTACACCGATCAACAGTGGGGCAACTACCGCAACTACGATGTAGCCTTAGATAGTGGCGAATTAGGCGAAGAAACCTGCGTACACATCATCTGCGAGTTATATAACAAAAAGTAAGTCCTACATATGAAAAGCAAGGGTACATAGGATCAAAAGTCCTATGTACCCTTTTTCGTCTATGTATTTATTTTATCTCAGGTTTGTTTTCTGACACATTTTCCTGCCAGAAATCTACTGCCTCTTTCAGCCAGCCTTCTGCACTGGTACCAAGTCCAAGACCAATGCCATGCGGCAGGGCAAAGAAACGGCGATAACGATACTTCACATGGTGTTCTTCTAAGGCATTGACCAATACCTCAGCATGATGGGATGCCGGCACCAGGACATCACGACCGCCGGAAAACATATAAGTCGGCGTATAGTCATCCGTCACCTGTTTCTGCACACAGAGCGACTCTCTCTTTTCCTGATTGCAGGACCGCCCAAACATATAGATAAATCCTCGTTCTGAAAGCCAGACTCCCATAATTCCCTTCCAGATATTCCAATATGGATGATCCAGCCAGTGCTGCATATTGGTCCAAGGATAGCCAAGCATAATGGTCGCCGGTCTGCGCGTGCCATAAGTCTCATATCCATGACTATGGCTAGCATAGATACCTGCCAGATTGCCACCTGCAGAAAAACCACACAGGGCATAGCCCTCTGGGTCGATATTGTATTCCTTCTGATGTTCTTCGATATGTTTGATGGCTCGGGACACATCCTCCATCGGCGCATATGGGGTACAGTGGAAACCGATGCGGTATTCCAGGACAAAAACCGTGTATCCCATCTCATTGAACTTGGCTGCGATCGGATAACCTTCTTCCCTGGTCACACAGTGGGCATAACCGCCACCCGGCAGAACCAGAACATACTTGGTACGCTCGCCATTGTCATTGGGAAATACACTCAGGCGTACCGTTCCCAGATCCTTATCCTCATAGATCTCATCCAGAGAATAGACCGGCAACTGACGGAAACGTCCCTCCGCTGTCAATTTTTTGATACGCATTTTCCCGTATTTGACACCGTTACAAAAATGCTTGACGATATACATCCGTATCACGGAATAACAAGTCAGTACAAGCGTCAAAGCAAGATAGATCACAAACACATTATAGAGGATCTCTCCCCAAGTATTTCCAGGCATAGTACATTTCTCCCTTACCAAAAGACAAATTGTGTTCGAGTATTGTACCACATTTTCCCATAGAAATAAAGAGAGAAGGAGCAGTCCCCTCTACAGGAAACTGCTCCCTCTGCCATATCACCTGTTATTATTTTTCAACATACCAAGCGGTCTCTTTGGAAGTCTTTCTGATAAATGGACGCTTGATAGCCTGTGCTGCGCCATTTGGCAGGATGTACTTCAGCTTATCCTCTGACTTGCGCATAGTAGAAGCCTTTGGATTGTCTCTTGTGAGCTTGATCGCATCGAATTCACACTTGGTTGTACAAAGTCCACAACCTACGCACTTGTTCGGATCAACGATAGAAGCACCACAACCTAAGCAACGGCTTGTCTCAGCCTTAACCTGTTCTTCGGTAAAGGTTTCCTTCATGTCGCGGAAAGTCAACTTGCCATCTGCATTCTTCTTGATCACTGCTGTCTGACGACCGGTGTTGTCATAATTTTCAACCAAAATGTCGTCCTTATCCAACTCTAAGAAGTAGTTTGGATCACGACCGATGGTCAATGATGAATGTGGCTGTACATATCTATGGATAGAGATCGCACCTTCCTTACCACATGCGATAGCGTCAATCGCAAATCTTGGTCCGTAGAACATATCACCACCGACAAAGATATCCGGAACTGTGGTCTGGAATGTAACTTTGTCAGCAACCGGAGCCGGTCCTCTGAACTCTACATTCTCGCCTTCTAAGAGGTCGCCCCAGATAGTAGCCTGACCTACAGAAAGGATGACATTGCTACATGCGATGGTCATAGTCTCGTTCTCATCATACTTCGGATCAAAACGTCCTTCTGCATTCTTGACCTGCGTACACTTCTTGAATACAATACCGGTCACCTTACCATTTTCTGTAAGTATCTCCTTCGGGCCCCATCCGCCTGCGAATGCAATACCTTCAGACTCAGCCAGTTCGATCTCTTCCGGAAGTGCAGGCATGATATCGCGTGTCTCCAAAGAAACCTGTGTTACCTTAGATGAGCCACAACGAACTGCGGTACGGGATACGTCGATGGCTACGTTACCACCACCGATAACAACGGTGTCACCGGAAAGTGTGTAAGACTCGTCATCAATGACCGTATGTAAAAGATCAACACCCTTCATTACGCCTTCTGCATCTTCACCAGGAACGTTGATTCCACGTCCACCCTGGCAGCCAATAGCAATATAGAATGCCTTGTAGCCTTCCTCACGCAACTGCTTTAAGGTAATGTCCTTACCAACTTCAACACCAAGACGGATATCAACGCCCATGTCGCGGAGTACGTCAACCTCTGCCTCAACAACATCCTTTTCCATAACGAAAGAAGGAATACCGTAAGTAACCATTCCACCCGGTTTCTTGTTCTTGTCAAACAAGGTTGGCTTGTAGCCTTTTTCTGCCAGATAATATGCACAGGAAATACCTGCAGGTCCTGCACCAATGATGGCTACCTTCTCGTCGAAACCACCCTGGATCTTTGGAATGACCTTCTTTGGTACATAATGCTTGTCTGCCTTGAGATCCTGCATTGCGATAAACTTCTTTACTTCATCGATAGCGATTGCCTCATCGATGGTCGCTCTTGTACATGCATCCTCGCAGCGTCTGTTACATACATGTCCGCAGACTGCAGGAAGTGGATTGTACTTCTTGATCAGAGCCAATGCTTCTTCGTATCTGCCCTGTGCAGCCATCTTCAGATAACCCTGTACCGGGATATGTGCAGGACATGCTGTCTTACATGGAGCAGTACCGGTCTTGTGTGTATTGATACGGTTGATATCGCGGTAATCTTCTGTCCACATATCCGGAGACCACTTCTGCTCAGTCGGGAGTGGCATCTTAGGATATACGACCTCAGATCCGTCCTTCTTGCAGAGTTTCTGTCCTAAGGTTGCAGCACCGGCCGGACAAACCTCAACACAACGTCCGCAGGCAACACAGTTATCCTTTACAACATGTGCTACATAAGCAGAACGTGACATGTTTGGTGTGTTAAATAACTGTGATGTACGAAGTGCATAACATACATTGACATTACAGTTACAGATAGCAAAGATCTTTTCCTCGCCATCGATATTGGTGATCTGATGAACAAAACCGTTGTCCTCAGCCTTCTTTAAGATCTCTAATACTTCTTCTTTGGTGATATAGCGGCCACCCTTGCCTGTCTCAACAACATAGTCAGCCATATCGCCAACAGCGATACACCAGCCTTCCGGATCATCCGCGCAGCCTTCTTCATAAGTCTTGCGGGACTTCCTACAAGAACATGGGCTGGCTGCATATTTGCCTTCGTACTTATCCAGCCAGTAAGAAATATGCTCCAGGGAAGAAGAACTGTTCTCCATGCTGATAGCATCCTCTACCGGGATAACGTGCATACCAACGCCTGCGCCGCCTTGTGGTACCATCTGGGTCAGACCTTCCAATGGGATACGGCTCATACGCTCGAAGAATGGTCCTACTTCCGGATGTCTCTCCAAAACGTCTGCATTCATGTTGCCGAACTCAGCAGACCCCGGTACATACATAGGAAGTACCCACTGCTTCTCATGCTGTGGATTCTCATAATTCCACTCGATCACGCCGTTATAAGACATTTCTTCCAACTGCTTCAAGAGTTCTTCTTCGGAATATTCCGGGCAAAGAGCCTTCATATCAGCAAGTGTTCTTGGATGACGCTTCTCCATCTTGATACCGATCTCGCACTGTTCATCTGTAACAAGATTGTAAAGGCCCCAGTACTCCGGGCTTTCTGCTGTGATGTCTTCCTTGCCAAGTTGTACCTTTGCACGGTCGGTAACAGCCTTTGCAAACTTTGCAAGCGGCTCACGGAACGGTTTATCCTTTAATTCCTCGATACAATATCCCGCTCTCGGATCTTTTTTGTTGCGATCCTCATCCAATGAATAAGGTGTCATCAGATACTTTTCGTCCTTATTTCTTTCCATACTTTCCTCCACATTTCTCTTCTTATGCTTATTAAT
>CAVGHS010000031.1:16198-21142 GCA_963629085.1 bacterium | reverse complement strand
CTATTATGATGAGTATAAAGATATGAAGACCCCGGAAATTGCTAAACTGGTTCGTCAGCGGATCATTGCCCGTATGGCAGACTTTGGTGTGGATGCCGGTTGATAGACAACAATCTGATTGGTATCAGGCAATATAAGAATAATGATCCGAGGAACGCTTACCATGTTTACTTCGGACGTATAAAGAACTGCTATGGTATTTATGATTATGACTTGAAATGAGTAAGAAAATAGGTGGCATAGCAGTATTTGTTTGAAGATATATCGTGCGGATAAATATCTGTTTTTCCGAAAGATATTGTATAAAAGCGATGAAGATGATATAATTATGTATGGAAAGGCATCCAGGGGATTTTTATGAGTTATGTGTTTTTATGCTTTCCTAATGTTTTTATATATGGATGAGGATTTATTATGGGAAAAGATTCTGCTTATTACAAATCAAAAACTAGATCTCAGAAAGTCAAACTGCGCGGTCTCATTGACCAGTTGCCGAGTTTCGCCGCAGATTATATCTACAGCAAAGAACTTACGACACAGCCCAGTACCTTGATATCATATTGTTATGATCTGCTGACGTTTTTTCGCTTCTTACAGACGCATAATTCCAGCTTAAAGGATCTTTCTTTGACAGAGATACCTTTATCCGTCCTGGATCACTTACAATCCGAAGATATTGTAGAATACCAGCGTTATCTGGAGTTGAATCTGGATGGAGAAATGCATGAAAACGGCAAGAAAGCCATTGCACGGAAAATGTCGCCTCTGCGAGGTCTATTCCAGTATCATTATGAGCGCAAGAATATTTCAGACAATCCCATGATGCTGGTCAAATTACCAAAATTAAAAAAGGATAAAAACATTGTCCGCATGAACAATTATGAGGTGCAGGCACTTTTAAACGTCATTGAAAATAATGCCGGCGTTCCTATGACAGAAAGACAAAGAAAATACGCCGCAAAGACCCAGAAAAGAGACCTTGCCATCATGACCCTTATGCTTGGCACCGGCATCCGTGTTTCGGAATGTCGCGGTTTAGATCTAAACGACCTGGATTTTAATGTCAATTCCATGACCATTGTCCGCAAAGGTGGCGGACAGGACGTCTTGTATTTTAGTGATGAGATCCATCAGGTCTTGGATGATTATATCTGTTCGGAACGCGCCCTGATCACACCTTACGAAGCAGATGCTCCTGCCCTCTTCTATTCCATTCAGGGGCGGCGTATGAGCGTCGATTCCATCGAACGTCTGGTAAAGCGATACGCACAGATGGCAGTACCTAACAAAAAGATCACACCGCATAAACTGCGCAGTACCTATGGTACAGCCCTTTACCGTGAGACAGGTGATATTCGCCTGGTAGCCGACGTTTTAGGACATGAGAATATCAATACCACCATCGATTATTATGCTGCCATGGAGGATGAACACAAGCGTCAGGCAGCCAATGCCGTAAACTACAAACGCAAGGATCTGTGATCGGATCCTTGCGTTTTCTTATACCTTATAAATAATTGTTTTATAAATTATCCAGTTCTTCTGCGGAGAGAACGCGTCCATCCTGCCAGATCTTTTCCAGATTGTAGAAAAGTCGGTCATCCTGTGAAAACAGATGCACGATCACGTCTTCGTAGTCCATCAGGATCCAGGTAGAGGAACGGTTGCCTTCCACCTGCTTGGCATGGATTCCATGCTCATACATTTCCTTGTCTACTTCATTTTGCATGGCAAGCAACTGGTTCTGGCTTCCGCCACTGGCAACGATAAAGTAGTCTGCCATAACGGAAAGTCCCTTAATATCAATTACTTTGATGTCTTCTGCTTTCTTTTCGTCCAAAGCGTGACATACTAATTTCACCATTTCCTTGATTTCCATAAGTTTTGCTCCTTTTCTTATTTTTGCAAATTTTTATAGTATTCATATGTTTCTAATGTCATTGGATCCATATCAGAGGGACTCTGACTTAAATATTGTACGGAATCCTCCAAGATCATAAAAAGCCCGTCGTCGATATTCGCAAATGACTTACGACGTATTTCTTCCAGATGCGGTGCCTTATCGCGGTGCGGCTCGATATAATCTGCAATATAAATGATCTTATCCAAGAGGTTCATGTCCGGACAGCCGGTCGTATGCACAGCGATCGCATGCAGGATCTGTGGATCTGCAATATCATATTTCTTTTTGGCAAGATAAGCGCCGACTTTTCCGTGCAGTAAATGCGGATGCCGGTTCTCGATCTCTGTGACCGGGATTTTTTGCTTATGACAGATATCTAAGCGCTTCTCGTCGCTGAGGCATTTGGCACAATCATGTAACAAACCTGCAACCATAGCCTTTATCTGCGGATAGCCATGGACGGATGCCAGATTGCCTGCCGTATACATGACCCCTAAGGTATGTTCAAAACGTTCCGGTTTTAACTCTTTTTTGACCTTTTTTTGCAAGGTATCAATCAGAGAAAACGGATAGTCAGCCTGATATAATTGGTGTTCCTCAATATAAGAAAGAACCGCATCCGGGAGCATGGAAGATAGTCCTTCTAACTCTCCCGCTTGCAGACATTTGCGGATATGGGAAGATGAAATATCCTTCAGCTCAACCGGCATCTCGATAAAATCCGTTGAGAACTTTTGACGATATGCCGCTATACGCTCGTTAAATGCCATTGGATGCGCTTTTTTTATAGCCTCGGTATCCAGTGGACGCTTGGCAACTAAGATCTTACAAACGGCGCAGATGCGTTCCGGATGTACCCATTGGTCGAACATGGCAAAAGAATCTTCACCAATGATAAAATAAAATTCTGCTTTTTGACCATACTCTTCCTGTAATTCTTCTAAGGTCTCCCAGGAATAACAGGGGGTCTTTTTTTCTAATTCTATAGCACAGAGGGAAAATGCCGTCTCAGATGCGATCGCGGCATTCACCATATTCTTGCGATGCCAGGCAGACACATGTTCTGCCACATCCTTGTGTGGCGGTATCCCTGCCGGTAAGAACCAGACTTCATCCAAGGAAAGAAAATCTCTGGCACATCTTGCAATATTCAAATGTCCTTCATGAATGGGATTGAAGGTCCCACCTAAAATTCCGATCTTTTTCACAGCAAGCAACCTTCTTTTATTTTGGAAGTTCGATCTTTGGCTTTTTTGCAGTACGATAAAGAACGATCTTTCTGCCGATCACGCGGACTACCTGACTGTGTGTACGCTCTGCCATAGTCTCTGCAATGGCTCTTGGATCATCAAAGCAATTCTTGAGCACAGAGATCTTAATCAATTCTCTCGCTTCTAAGGCTTCATCTACAGCCGTAATGATCTCCGGTGTCAGAGAAGATTTTCCAATCTGTAAAATCGGTGTCATTTTGCTAGCCAAACCTGATAAATAGGCTCTTTGTTTGTTATTCATCATTCTTTTGCTCCTTACTTATAATAATCGAACATCAGACCATACATACGAACGGTATCGCCTTCTTCAATGCCGAGTTCCTCTAATTGCTTTAAAATACCCTGCTCTTTTAAGAACCGCTGGAAGAAAAGGAAGCCCTTTTCCGAATCAATATTGGTATAGCCCAGCATCTTTTCAATCCGAGGTCCTTCTACCACATATTCGCCCTCTTCATTGACCTCTACCGTAAATGGTTCTTCGCTAAAGAAGCGGAGTGCCGGATCAAACTCAGGCTCATAGACTGTCACTTCATCCGGACAGGTCTTTAATAGTTCCTGCACATGATATAAGAGTTCTTTGACACCCTGACCACTGACAGCAGAAATGGAAAAGACTTTGATGCCCTTTGGCTCAAATTCTTTGCGGAGTTTTTCGATGATCTCATCACTGCCTTCCATGCAGACATCCATTTTGTTGGCCGCGATCACCTGTGGCTTTTCTAAGATTGCCGGATCATAGGCTTCTAATTCCTTGTTGATCGCCTTGATGTCCGCCAATGGATCTCTGCCCTCAACAGAAGCACCATCTACCATATGGATGATGACCTTGGTACGTTCGATATGACGTAAGAACTCATGACCCAGACCGATGCCTTCGGAAGCACCTTCGATCAGTCCCGGAATATCTGCGATCACAAAGCCGTTGCCATCGAGGTCTACCACGCCCAGATTTGGATTTAAGGTGGTAAAGTGGTAATTTGCGATCTTTGGCTTGGCATTTGTCACGCGGGAAAGAAAGGTAGATTTACCGACATTTGGAAATCCGACCAGTCCGACATCTGCAATGACTTTTAACTCCAGTTGAACCTCGATCTCAATGGCTTCTCCGCCCGGCTGGGCATATTTCGGTGCCTGCATGGTGGAAGTCGCATAATGCTGGTTGCCAAGGCCTCCCCGTCCGCCGGTCAAAATGATCTGGCGTTTGTTGTCACCGGACATATCTGCAATGACCTTGCCGGACTCTGCATCCTTGATCACAGTGCCCTCCGGTACTTTTAATATAAGATCGGCTCCGTTTTTACCGTGGCAGTTCTTTTTTCCGCCCTCTTCGCCTGCCTGTGCGGCAAACTTTCTGCGATGACGATAGTCGGTCAAAGTATTTAAGCCTTCATCGACTACAAATATGATGTCACCGCCCTTTCCGCCGTCACCGCCGTCCGGGCCGCCATTTGGTACAAATTTCTCGCGACGGAAACTGACATGTCCATCGCCGCCTTTTCCTGATTTGATTATAATTCGTGCACGATCTGCAAACATATGATTACACCTTTCAAAAAATACTTGGTATACATTACTTTGTTATATAGTAGTATCCACTTTTCAAATACTATTATATAACAAAGTAGACTCGGCTAAACAATAGTCGAGTCTACCAAAATGTTCTTAGTTTTCGCTTGCTACTGGATAAACACTAGCCTGCTTCTTGTCGCGGCCCTTTCTTTCGAAACGAAGAATACCATCTGCTGTTGCAAATAATGTATCATCACCACC
>CAVGHS010000031.1:0-16188 GCA_963629085.1 bacterium | reverse complement strand
CTACATTAGTACCCGGATGAATCTTTGTTCCACGCTGTCTGTAAAGAATATTTCCAGCCTTAACGAACTGTCCGTCCGCTCTCTTTGCGCCTAATCTCTTAGACTCTGAATCACGTCCGTTCTTAGTAGAACCAACTCCCTTTTTGTGGGCGAAAAATTGAAGATTCAACTTTAACATGTCTACACCTCCTCAAATTTTAGTGTAAGATACGAATCACCGTATTGCTTATAAATCTCTGTTAAGCCTAAGACCAGAACATCCATAAGTAAGTTCGATTCCTTGGAAATGTCCTCCGTAAATCGGAAATCAATCAGATTGTCAGGTTCCTCTTTCCCAGAAAAGAATTTTTTCTTTTTCGATGCTACAGGATCGTCTTCTTTGCTATCCAAAGTATATGCATCCTCTGTGAACTGATCAATCCCATTGATGGTATTGATCACCAGCATGGATACTGCCGCGCAGACAATGTCTTTACCGGCACGTTCAAATCCTGCATGTCCACTGCACCGGATGCCCCGATACTGCTCCTGATCTTTGAAAATCGTTATCGAAATCATAACAATTCCTATCGATTATCCATTAATCTTATTGATCTGTACTTGTGTGAACGCCTGTCTATGACCGTTCTTGTTGTGATAGCCAGTCTTTCTCTTGTACTTGTAAACGATTACCTTTTTACCTCTGCCTTCTTTAACGACAGAAGCTTCTACAGTTGCGCCTTCAACGGTTGGATTACCGATCTTTAATCCGTTATCGCTGATAGCCAGAACCTGATCAAATGTAACCTTTTCACCAGCTTCTACTCCAAGCTTTTCAATGGTAATGATATCGCCTTCAGATACTTTGTACTGCTTACCACCTGTTGCTATAATTGCGTACATATGGCACCTCCTATTATCATTACTCGCCAACTACGGTGTGCAAAATGCAACTTAAACCTCGTTGTGCGGCATACCATGATATATTAGCATAGGAATGTCCATTCGTCAATCATTTGCCGGAAATTATGTCGATATTTTGTATTTTATTGTGTACAATCCGAAAGTGCTTGCTGCAGGGACTGATATTTTTTGGCACGCGTGATCTCCATAAGGTCTAATCTGGTAAAATCAACAACATTTGCCTTGATATAATCCTCTTTTAAGAGGGATTTCATATAGGTCGTCAGTGCCTCTTTTTGTTCTTTATCCTTTAAATTGATAAAATCAATCACAATGATGCCGCTGATATTGCGAAGACGCACCTGTCTGGCGATCTCCTTAGCAGCTTCCATATTGTTGGAAAGGTAATAATCGCCCTTCTTTTTCTTCTTGGTGTTGTTGCCGCTGTTGACGTCAATGACCGTCAATGCCTCGGTAGGCTCTATGACCAGATAGCCACCGGAAGGAAGATAGACCTTTTTGGCAAGGGCTTGTGTCAGCATCTGCTCTATGCCGTAAAGTTGTTTGAGGGAATAGGCAGGATCTTCATATAAGCGTATTGCCAGACTGTCGGCATAGTTTTCTTTTAACCGGTCATACCAAGCAGGGGCATCCGTTACGATCTCTGTCAGCCCTTCTCTTTTGAAACGGTCCATGTGTTCAAAAAAAGGATGCTTTCGTCCAGGCACCGAAAGCATTTGTCCGGCGACAAGATGCCTTGCCTTGGCAAGCAGGTCTGTCACGGTATCCTGCAAGGACCGGTATTCGGCATATAATAGATCTGCCTCGCACTCTATAGCATTGGTCCGCACAACGATCCCGAAAACTTCATCTGCGATCCGGTCTACAAAACCACTCTGGATCTCTTTTCGTCTTTCGCCGGTGATCTTCTTGGAAATCCCATGTAAGCGTTTGCCCGTTGTAATGAGCAAGTGCTCCGACGAAAAGGAAAGATTGGTGGAGACACAGATCTCTTTGGATTTGATAGCATCACGAGTGACTTGTACGAGCAGTTCATCTCCCTCTACTAAGGCATCCTTCTTTCCGTTTTTTTTCGTAAAGATGACCGTATCCATCGCGACATCTTCCATGGGGCAAAAGAATGTCAGGTCATCTGCCTTTAAAAAGGCGGCATGCATCTGGGGCATCACGCGGTCGACCCTTGCAATATAGATATTACCGATCAAAGATGGTGTGCTGACATCATAAGGATGGATCTCGATGGGATGATCGTGTGCATCCAGATAGAGCAAAAGTTCCATCTGCTTTTGCCCGTGCGACCATTCTGTAATAAAACAACGATTATTCTTTGTCATGACCGATCTCTCCCAAAGATACAAAGTCCGGTGCCTGACCGGTCAGCATATCTTCTCTGTGGATAAAGAAGTCATATCGACCCAGATCTGTCTTTCCCATATTTCTAAAGAAGTGATCCAGCACCAGTTCCGGCTTGATATTATCCGTACTGCCGGTAGAGACCAAAAGGGAAAAGACAATACTACTGTCTCCGCAGGAATTGCAGACCTCAGAGATGGTAAAGTCATAGATCAAAGGTTTGAGATCCAATTCGCGCTCTCCTTTTTTGGTCTTTTTGATGATGGGAATGGTCTTTGCATCATCAAAAAAGGCTTTTTTCGCAGACTGTAACTCTGCAATCGTATAAGGAAAATCATCCGGATGCTTATAGGATAAAATATAAGAAGCGGCGGTCACAGAGGACATGGCATTTTGCGCATTGTCCGGTAGATAGCGGAAAGATGTCACTTCCATGCCGTCTACCATGGTCGCCTGCAAGCGCTGTAAAGCCTCTTTACTTGGCACAAACTCTTTTAATTCGATATCCATATATTCGCCCGAACTGCTCAGTCCCACGCCAAGCGGAGCTGCGAAGGACATGATCTGATGCGGGTTAAAACCCTCGGAATATTTGATCGGCAGCCCGCTTCTGCGGATGGCTTTCTGGAAATAGCGCATGATATCCAGATGACCGATATAAACCATACTGCCGCTCTTGCTAAATTTAATTCTTACCTTCAAAACAAATGCCTCCTCCAAATGATGCTGCACCGCAACCGGAGCATTGCATTTTACAGTTTGGTGTTACCACCTGATCGATGGTCGCACGTTTCCATTCGCGTATAAAAAATTCTTTGCGGACGCCGACATCGATAAAATCCCATGGTAAGACTTCGTCCAAAGGACGCTGGCGATAGACGTAAAAATCAAGGGAGATACCATTTCTCTCCAAGATCTCATGCCATTTATCGACATCAAAATAGTCTGACCAGGCATCAAACATACAGCCTTCTTCATAGGCTTCATAAATGGCTTTGGCAAGTCTGCGGTCACCTCTGGCAAAAAGTCCCTCTAAGACGGTCACATCCGCCTCATGCCAGTTATAACGCAGGCTCTTGTGGTTCAACTGCTCCTTCATCGTATCGTTGACGATCTTGGCGCGACGGAGATATTCGCCCTTTTCATACATAGGCGCCCATTGAAATGGGGTAAAAGGCTTTGGCACAAAAAAAGAAGTACTCATGGTGATCTGGCACTTGCCATTGCGCTTGTCCTTTGGTATCTCATAATAGCGGACTGCAATTTCATTGGCAAGTTCCGGGATGGCACGCATATCTTCTTCGGTCTCGGTCGGAAGCCCAAGCATAAAGTAGAGTTTTACCTTTTGCCAGCCGCCTTCAAACGCCATACCGGCACCATTTAAAATATCATCCTTAGTCAGTCCCTTATTGATGACATTACGCAGACGCTGGGATCCGGCCTCCGGGGCAAAGGTCAGACTGCTCTTTCTGACATCCTGTACCTTGCTCATGACATCCAAAGAAAAGGCATCGATACGAAGGGAAGGCAGGGAGATATTGACACCCTCTCCACAGCAGTCCTCGATCAGGAAATTGATCAGTTCCGGTAACCGGGTATAGTCACTGGAACTTAAAGAACTCAGGGAGATCTCCTCATGTCCGGTCGCATCTAGCATTTCCTTGGCATAGGTCTTTAAAAGTTCCAGACTCTTTTCACGGTTGGGACGATAGACCATACCGGCCTGACAGAAACGACAGCCGCGGATACAGCCGCGTTGGATCTCTAAGACCACGCGGTCTTGTGTCGCGCGTACAAAAGGTACCAGAGGTTTGGTCGGATAAGCCCCCTCATCCATATTGACCAGGACCTGGCGTTTTACCTTTTCCGGAACATCTGTAAAACGCGGTGTCATGGCAGCGATCGTCCCGTCTTCCTGATAGGTCACCTCATACAAAGAAGGCACATAGATGCCCGGAATCCGGGCTGCCTTACGAAGGAAACTTTCTCTGGTGTAGTTTCCGGCATGCTTCATATCTTTATAGAGGGTCAAAAGTGCATCATAAGAGATCTCTCCCTCACCGATATAGAACAGATCACAGAAATCAGCGATCGGTTCGGGATTGTAGGTGCAAGGTCCACCGCAAAGGATGAGCGGGTCCTGATCCGAACGGTCTTTTTGCCACAAAGGGATCTGGGCAAGATCTAAGATCTGCAAGATATTGGTATAGCACATCTCATACTGTAAGGTAATGCCGACAAAGTCAAAATCCTTGATGGGGTCTTGTGTCTCTAACGCAAAAAGAGGGATATTCTCCTCTTTCATGATCTTGTGTAGATCCGGCCAAGGAGAATATACTCTCTCACAGTAAACATCATCTCTTCTGTTAAACATTTCATAAAGGATCTGGATGCCAAGATGCGACATACCGATCTCATAGACATCCGGAAAACACATGGCAAAGCGGATATCGACTTTGGATGGATCCTTCTTTACCATGTTCAGTTCATTGCCGATGTATCTTGCAGGCTTATCCACCTGCATTAAGATATCATCTGACAGTGCTAATTTATTCATATATTAAATTCCTCTCGCTTTTTATCTCTGGGAAAGTTCGCGTGTGATATCTTCCCAGGTCAGTCCTTTTTCTACCATCAAGACCATCATATGATAGAGGAAATCAGACATTTCGTATTTGACTTCTTCATTGTCCGGATTCTTGGCAGCGATCACGATCTCGGTCGCTTCTTCTCCGACTTTCTTTAAGATCTTATCGATACCTTTATCGAACAGATAATTGGTATAAGATCCTTCCTTTGGATGTTCCCTGCGATCGGCGATCACCTGGTAAACAGACTCAAAGACTTTGAGCGGGTTGCGCTCGGTATACTCTTTTTTGATGATCTCATTGAAAAAGCAACTTGGTGCGCCGGTGTGGCAGGCAATTCCACCCACCTGGGATACCTTGGCTAAGATGGTATCGTAGTCGCAATCTGCAGTTAAGGACTTGACATATTGGGTGTGACCGCTTGTTAAGCCCTTGATCCAGAGTTCCTGTCTGCTTCTGCTGTAATAGGTCATCTTACCGATGCGGATCGTCGTGTTAAAGGCTTCCTCATTCATATAGGCAAGCATGAGAACCTCACCGGTCTGATAGTCCTGTGCGATCACAGGTACCAAGCCGTCTGCTCCCACTTTCAGATCGCTCCAGGCAAGTTTTGGCGCAAAATTATCCATTTTGATGCCTGCATCGGACAGTTCACACTTGACCTGCATGATATCGGTCTGGGTATCGTTGATAAAGGAACCACAGATACCACGGATCTTGTCAGACTTTAAAAGATCGATCACATCTTTAAAGTTGTAAGCATCTACATCAACAATATAAGGCACATTGGTAATGCCCTCAATGCTGTTTAAAAGTGTGCGGTCATAGATCACAAGTTCATGGACATGATCTTCCAGGAAATCCTTGGTCTTAAAGAGGAAGTCCACATTGGTCAGGGATACCAGCATTTTCTCCGCACCAAAGCGGGCACTGGCTTCCTTTAAGATCTCGATGGCTGATGGCTTGGAGCCGTTTAAAATGACTTCCACACAGCCGGCATAAAGAAATTTCTTAACATCTTCCAGTCGCTTAATGTTGCCGCCGCCACAGGTCTTGATCTCGATATTACGGTTGATCTCACGGATGGCTAAAATGTTTTTCTCATGTTCTTCATCTTCGGAAGAAAGATCATAACAAATGATCTTATCAATACCACTGTCGTTGTAGAGGCGCGCTAATTCTAAAACATCCTGTTTTTCGTCTGTATGCTTTGGATCGCGTACTGCCATCCCGTCTTTTAAATAGATTGTTGCTACGATATTTTTGTGTTCCATTTTATTATGTTCACTTTCTATTGATTTTAAGCCAGACTTCCCTTGGTCGAAAGAATGTCTGCGATTCTCGGATCCTTGGTCGTTGCCGCATCCAGTGCCTTTGCAAAAGCCTTGAACATAGCCTCTGCCATATGATGATTGTTGCCGGATTTTAGTACCTGTATATGCAGATTCATGCCGGCACTATAGGAAATGGCATAGAAAAATTCACGGATCATTTCCGTATCCATATAACCGATCCGATCGGTGGTAAATTCTGCATCAAAAGACAGATAAGGTCTGCCGGATAAGTCTATGGCACAAAGCACCAAGGTCTCATCCATAGGTAAGATACAGGAGCCATAACGGCAGATTCCCTTTTTATCGCCCAGCGCCTGCTTGATAGCCTCGCCAAGAACAATGCCACAGTCTTCTATGGTATGATGGCAGTCCACGATCAGATCGCCCTTGATCTTTACATCCAGATCAAAGAGCCCGTGTCTTGCAAAACCCTCCAGCATATGGTCAAAAAAGCCGATATCCGTGGAGATCATAGATTTGCCACTGCCGTCAATGGTAAATGTCAGGTCAATATCTGTTTCCTTTGTTGTGCGCACACAATGGGCGCGTCTTACATCACTCACCCTATATCCCTACTTTCTACTTAAACTTAAACCTCTTCAAATCTTACTTTAATCGAATTTGCATGTGCCGTCAACTGCTCACACTCCGCGAACTGCACAATATCGCGATAGACATCCTCCAATGCCTCTCTGGAATAAGAGATAATGCTGGATTTCTTGATAAAATCATCTACGCTGAGGGCAGAGAAAAATTTGGCGGTTCCATTGGTCGGAAGTACATGGTTTGGACCTGCAAAATAATCGCCCAGTGGCTCGCTGCTGTATTCGCCAAGGAAGATGGCACCTGCATTTTTTACCCTGGTCATGGTATCGAATGGATTTTTGGTCACGATCTCCAAATGCTCGGATGCGATCTCGTTTACCGTGTCAATGGCGGTCTCCATATCCGGTGCTACTAGGATATAACCATAGTTTTCCAGTGATTTTTCAATGATCGCCTTGCGGGATAATCTGGCAACAAAATAATCGATCTCCTTGGAAACCTGTTCTGCCAGAGTACGGCTGGTCGTGATCAAAATAGCGGATGCCATCTCATCATGCTCTGCCTGTGACAAGAGGTCTGCCGCTACATATTTTGGATTTGCTGTCTCATCGGCTAGAACTAAGATTTCACTCGGACCGGCAATGGAATCGATGCTGACATGACCAAAGACTGCCTTTTTTGCCAGTGCCACATAGATATTGCCCGGGCCAACGATCTTGTCTACCTTTGGAATGGATTCTGTACCAAAAGCAAGGGCTGCGATCGCCTGGGCACCGCCGACCTTGTAGATGGTATCGACACCGGCCTCCTTGGCAGCCACCAAGGTAGATGCTGCGATCCTGCCATCGGCTCCCGGAGGTGTCGTCATATAAATATGCGGAACGCCTGCAACTTTTGCAGGAACGACATTCATCAGAACGGAAGACGGATAGACTGCCTTTCCGCCCGGAACATAAACGCCCACCTTATCCAAAGGTGTGACTTTCTGTCCTAAGATCGTGCCGTTTTCTCCACTGGTAAACCAGGAGTTCTGCAACTGCTTGCTGTGAAAAGCGCGGATATTGACCAGGGACTTGCGGATCACATCCAAAAGTTCCGGTGCAACTGTCGCATATGCCTCATCAATTTCTTCATCGGTAACGATAATATTGTCTGCATTGATTTCGGCACGGTCAAACTGCTTGGTATAGGAAAAAACTGCCGCATCACGATTCTTTCGCACTTCCTCGATGATCGCAGCCACGCGTGCTTCGTATTCGCCATAACTGTTTGGACTTCTCTTTAAGAGAGACTCCAAAATATTGCTTGTTGTTTCTTTATTTACGTCTAAGATCCTCATATCACATACCTACCCTTCGATTGATAATGCCTGTTTTAACTCACCGATCAACTTGGTGATGCGTTCATATTCCATTTTCATGCTGACCTGGTTGACGACCATACGCGCGGACAGGGGACAGACTTCCTCTAAGACTTCCAGTCCGTTTTCCCGCAGGGTCGAGCCTGTC
The DNA here is from genome assembly GCA_963629085.1 of bacterium. GTDB lineage: Bacteria > Bacillota > Clostridia > Lachnospirales > Lachnospiraceae > Pararoseburia. The sequence continues at coordinate 7,956 of CAVGHS010000031.1, read as the reverse complement.
TCCACGATATCTACGATCACTTCGGACAGCCCAACGATCGGTGCCAGTTCGATCGAACCGTTTAACTTGATGATCTCAACGGTCTGATGTTTTTCATTATAAAAGTAATTCTTAGCGATCCTCGGATATTTGGTAGCGACCCGGATCAGTTCCTGATGCTGCAAGAGTTCTTTGGATTCCTTTGGTCCGCAGACGCACATGCGGCATTTACCAAAACCAAGGTCTAAGACCTCGTAAATATTTCTGGCTTCCTCCAAGATGGTATCCTCTCCCACAATGCCAATGTCCGCCGCACCGTATTCCACATAGGTCGGCACATCCGGTCCCTTGGCGAGGAAAAAGCGGAGTTTTAGGTCTTCGTTGACAAAGATCAGTTTTCTGGTGTCCGGATCTTTCATCTCCTCACAGGTAATACCGATCTTTTCAAATGTGGCAAGTGTCTTTTTTGCCAAACGTCCCTTTCCCAGGGCAAAGGTCAGATATCTTTGTTCTTCCATTTTATTCGTCCTCCAGTACAATGATCTTTTGTCCCTGATATTTCTCGTGGTAGTCTCCTATGCTATAACTGCCCAAATCCATCAGATGTAAGCGGACAAACTTGCCTGCATTTCTGAGTTCCTCTGCGGTCGTGGTTGCAATTTTTCTCTGCTGCGGTGTGTATAGGATGATCTCTGCTTCCTGTCCTGCCGGGATGGCGATCTTTTGCCGCTCCAATGCCAGTAAAAGCTGGTCGACCATAAGAGCAAAACCGATGGCAGGTGCTTCTTTTCCAAAGTAGGACAAAAGCCCGTCATAGCGTCCACCCTTTACGATCGGTTCGCCGCTTCCAAAGGTATAGCCGCTAAACAGGATACCCGTATAGTAACTGTAAGAACTGATCAGCCCCAATTCAAAGGAAACATATTTGGTCACGTCATAAACCTCAAGAAGTTCATAAAGTTCCTGAAGATAAGAAAGAGCATCGGATACGCCGGGAAAACGAAGGGCGATCTCTTTCATGCCTGCCCACTCTTTTGGACTTGCATACATCTTTCCCAACATGGAAAAGAGGCTGCGCAGATCTTCTTTGACCTGATGCCGTTCTAAGAATTCATCCACGCCAAAGAAGTTCTTATTAAGGATCAGGTCACGCAAGGTTTCTTCTGCTTCCTCATCAAAATCTGCCGCCTTCATGAGTTCGCGGAAAAGATTCGCATGACCGATACTGATCTGGAACTGTTCTAAGCCGGCAGCTTTTAAGTTGTTGACGACAAGGGCTATGATCTCTCCATCGGCATCCACAGAATTTTCTCCAATGAACTCGACACCCAACTGGGTGCTTTCCTTGAGCCTGCCCTGATAACTGTTGTTATTGATAAAGACATTTCCCTCATAGCAAAGACGCACCGGCTCGGTCTCGATCGGAAAATACTTGGATGCCGCCCTTGCGATAGATGGGGTCATATCCGGTCGCAGAACTAAGGTATTGCCCTCACGATCAAAGAATTTGTAGAGATCTTTGGATGGTGTGGTACCCACTTCCTGTCCAAAAATATCAAAGAATTCAAACGTCGGTGTCTCAATAAAGCGATAGCCGTAAGACTGTATGACTTGGCGCATCCGGTCTAAGATATAATGCTTCTTTTCGCATTCATCATTATAAATATCGCGAACACCTTCCGGGGTATGTAATCTCTTATTTTGCATAGCGTATGACTCCTTTAAACTTTATCATAGTGCAGTGATAAACAACTAAACTATCCATATTATAGGAAAAGAAAGAACAAGTGTCAAGCGTCCCGCATAGATAAATCTTTTTGCAAAAGATCCAGATAAGGAACAAAAATACCCGGCTTTGCATGAAAGAAGAAATCGGGATCCAGTTCTTCGTAGCGGAAACTCTTGCGTCCGCCCTCCTGTCCGCGTCTCCAATAGCGCATTACTTCCTCTAGGCGCAGATAATAAAATACATCACGCTGGGTAAAGTAAAGCAGGAAAAATGCTATCCCCTGCTGCTTTTCAAAGGTCTGCATAAAGTCGATCTGGTGGTCATGGATGTTCTGCAGGGGAAAAAGGTCACTATGACATTCTTTCGCGTCAAAGCAGACCGGAATCCCCTGTACGACCCCGATATAATCGACCGTACTTTTTTTATCAAAATATGCCAAAGTGATATGTCTGGTATCCTTGTCAATATTGATCGGTGTAATGGGTGTCGGTACTTTTTGTATCAGACAAAGGTTGCTGTTTTCATATATGTCATTGGTGCGGTTGATCAGATCTTCAAAGGTCGATCCCCGCAATCCTCTGGAATGCCATGTTGCCATAATTATCCTCTCATGATCTGTGAAAAAAATTCCGGTTCGTCTGCGATAAAAGTCCGTCCATCCGGCAGTGTAATGGAATAGGCATGGAGCAGTTGGAATCTGACAGAAAAATCCTGACGGAGTTTTTTGTTCCAGACCACATCTCCATACTTGGGATCTCCGGCGATGGGATGCCCGATCGATGCCAGATGGGCGCGGATCTGGTGACTGCGTCCTGTGATGAGATGCACTTCTAAAAGTGTGGCATTAGGTCCCATAGCAAGCGGACGATAGGCGGTCTCGATTGCCTTGGCATCCTGAAGTTCTTCAGAAAGGATCTGTACCTGATTGGAATGCTCATCTTTCAGCAGATAGCCCTTTAAATGCATTTCGTCTTCTACCTTGCCGCGAACGATGCAGTGGTAGATCTTTTTGGCACTACGGTCGCGCAGCATATCCGATAGCATCTGCTGTCCCGCCAGCGTTTTCCCGGCAAGCACGATCCCGGATGTGTTGCGATCCAGACGGTTGGCAACCGAGGGATGAAAGACGGCATATGTCTCCTCCGATAAGCACCCTTCATGGATCAGATAAGAAAGGATGCGCTCATTCAAGGAAATATCGGAATCCTTTGCCTTTTGCGACAAGATACCGCTGGGCTTATTGACGATCAGCATGTGATCATCCTCATAGATCACTTGAAGTTCATGAGGTAGTTGAAGCAGTTTCTGATATTCTGAAGAAACTGCAGATCCACCCCGCATCTTGGAAAATGTCTCATCTGAAAAAAACACCTGGATCTTATCTCCCGCCTGCAGGATCTCGGAGCCATCCGCCTTTTTCTTATTCAGGGTAATATTCTTTTTGCGTAGCATTTTATATAAAAATCCGCCACCGGCAGCCTTAAAGTATTTCTTTAAGAACTTGTCAAAACGCTGTTTTTCCTGGCTGGAAGTAATCTCTATCTCTGTCATAAGACCTATCGTTTTCCTTTCCTGTTTGCGCGTGGACGCTGTGTGGCTTTTTTACTATGCTGCCGCTTTTCTTTGGATGGATATTTACCATCCTGTTTTTTCTTATGGTTTTGTCCCTGCTTTTCCTCTGCTAATTTCCGCGGGCGGATCAGACACTGCATATCAAAGCCGATCAGGTCCTCCCGATGTTCTTTCTTAAGTGCTTCATAGACCAGATCGTAGTTCTTTGGATTTCGGTACTGGATGAGGGCACGCTGCATGGCTTTTTCATGTGGATTGTGCGCCACATAAACCGGCTCCATAGTCGCCGGATCCAGCCCTGTATAATACATACAGGTGGATATGGTCGATGGGGTCGGGTAAAAGTCCTGTACCTGTTCCGGCATATAGCCAAGATCCCGCAGATATTCCGCCAAAGCAATGGCATCCTTTAAAGTAGATCCCGGATGTGATGACATCAGATATGGAACAAGGTATTGTTTCTTTCCGATCTTTTCATTGATCTTGCGGTACTTGTCCTTGAAACGATCATAGACAGCTACCGGCGGCTTCCCCATGTATTTTAAGACATTGTCACTGATATGTTCCGGCGCCACTTTTAACTGGCCGCTGACATGATATTGGCACAATTCCCGGAAAAAGGAATCATCCGGATCTTCCAGTAAATAATCAAAACGGATACCGGATCGCACAAAGACCTTTTTTACTCCCGGCAAAGCACGCAATTTGCGTAGCAATTTTAAATAATCCTTGTGGTCGACCGTCAGATTTTTGCAAGGCTTTGGAAAAAGGCACTGCTTGTTCATGCAAACACCCTTGGTCAACTGTTTTTGACAGGATGGGTGGCGAAAATTGGCGGTAGGTCCTCCAACGTCATGGATATAACCTTTAAAGTCCTTATCCCGGATCATACACTCTGCTTCCTCAAGAATGGAGTCATGGCTACGCGTTTGTACGATACGCCCCTGATGGAAGGTCAGCGCACAGAAATTGCAGCCGCCAAAACAGCCGCGGTTGCTGATCAGGCTGAACTTGACCTCAGAAATGGCAGGAATCCCGCCGTCTTTTTCGTAGATGGGATGATAGGTGCGCATATAAGGCAAGGCATAAACATCATCCATTTCCTGCACAGAAAGCGGCTTTTGCGGTGGATTTTGTACGACATAGACACCGTGCGGATAGGCTTCTGCCATTTTTTTGGCACTAAAAGCATCCGTATTCTGATACTGGGTATAAAAACTCTTGGCATATGCCTCTTTGCTGGAAGAAATCTCCTCATAAGACGGCAAAAGGATGGCATCTTCGATAAAAGAAGTATCCTGTGTCCGAAAAACAGTTCCGCGGATATAGGTGATATCCTTGACATCGATACCTGCGGCAAGTGCCTCTGCAATCTCTATGATAGATCGTTCGCCCATACCATAAGAGATCAGGTCAGCCCCGGAATCCATGAGAATGGAGCGTTTGACCTTATTTGACCAATAGTCATAATGTGCCAGACGACGCAGACTGCCTTCGATACCACCAATGATGATCGGTGTATGCTTATAAGTCCTGCGGATCAGATTGCAATAAACGATTGAGGCATAATCCGGGCGTTTTCCCATGAGGCCTCCCGGAGAAAAGGCATCGGTCTGTCGTTTCTTTTTGGAGACAGAATAATGATTGACCATGGAATCCATATTGCCACCGGAAACCAAAAAGCCAAGACGCGGCTCGCCCAGAATACTGATAGATCCATCATCTTTCCAATCCGGCTGGGCTATGATCCCCACGCTGTAGCCGTAAGATTCCAAGAGACGCGTGATAATGGCATGACCAAAGGACGGATGATCCACATAGGCATCCCCGCATACATAGACAAAATCCAATTGGTCCATGCCGCGTCTTTTCATATCTTCTTTTGAAATCGGTAAAAAATCATGTGCTGCTTCCATACTAATGTCCTGTTCTAATCCAATTGCCTGTAATCCGTAATGTAATAGTCTGCCAAGGCTTTCTTATCTGCCGTAATATCCTTGGAATAATCATCGTAGACCGCACAGACCTTCATGCCTGCATTTTTTGCTGCCATGATACCCGGGCAGATGTCCTCAAATACCAGACAGTCCTTTGGCTGTACGCCTAAATGGTCTGCCACTTTTAAATAGATATCCGGCGCCGGTTTACCGCGCTCAACTTCATTTCCGGTCAAAAAATAATCGATATAATCTTGCATTCCCAGTGCGTCCGCAACCGCCTGCAACAATTCCTTGGAGTTGCTGGTCGCAATCCCTGTGGCAATGCCATCCCTTCGTAATCTTTGCAAAAATGCCTCTGCTCCCGGCTTCCAGGTCACCTGATTGGCATAGGCATCCATTGCCATGGCATTCCATTCTGCCATCATGGCATCAATATCATCCGTGATGTCAAATTCTTTTTGAAAAAAGCAGGCAGTTTCCCGCATACTCATGCCCTCAATATCTTTTTGCAGGCTTTGGGGCATAGGTAAATGCCGCTTTCCCAGATAATCCAGATCGATCTGCTTCCAGACCCACATGGAGTCTACCAGTGTGCCGTCCAGATCAAAGAGGACTGCCTTTATATTCTCTAACATAGTTCATTTCCTTTTCTGTCAATGCGCGATACCTTCCTTTTTCCAAAGAATCTTCTAAGTGAAACTTGCCCATAGATAGGCGTTTCAAATATAGGACTTCTTTACCGCTTGCATGCACCATGCGCTTCACCTGATGGTACATGCCTTCGGAGATCGTGATATAGACGTGTGTCGGATCTTCCGGATCCAGAACCAGTTCTGCCGGTTTGGTCAATCTTTTTTCTCCGATGTCGATTCCTTCCGCAAAAAGCCGGATATCGGCAGGCTCTGCCGGGGCATCTAAATGAGTCAGGTAGGTCTTTTGTACATGCTTTTTGGGGCTGAGCAAAGCGTGGGATAAAGCACCATCATTGGTGATCAGCAAAAGTCCCTCAGTATCCAGATCCAGCCGTCCTACCGTGAAAAGATCTTGCTTTGCATTCATGGGTACATAGTCAAAGACGGTCGGATGCAGGGCGTCCCTGGCGGCACAGACACAGCCTGCCGGCTTGTGAAAGAGATAATAGATAAAATCCGTATATTCTACTTTCTTTCCCTGGTATAAGACCTCATCCTTTGTTTCATCTATCTGAAATTTGCCGTCACTGACGACAGATCCATTGACACGGACCGCTCCCTTTTTTAATATTTTTTTAATCTCGGACCGGGAAGCGATTCCTAAATTGCTCAAAAATTTATCTAATCTCATCATATTTCCTATCTCACCATCATAGAGTAACTATATGAAGTTTGGACTTGTTTTATCAATCGTTGCCATCCTGATCGCTCTATGTCAGCCACAGATCACCTTGACCGGAGCCGTTAGCGGTCTCAATATCTGGTTTTTTCAATTGTTGCCGACGTTGCTTCCTTTTATGATCCTATCCAATATCCTTTTGTCGGATCCCGTGCAGGCATACCTCTTTGACCGGATGTCACCGGATCATGCCAGAAGATTGCGTATCCTTTTTGCTGTCCTGGCAGGACTGACCTTTGGTCTGCCCATCGGTGCCAAAATGGCAAAAGATCTCTATCAAAAAGATCTCATCACCGCAAGAGAAGGACAGATTCTTTTAAACCACTGTAATCTGATCGGACCATCCTTTGTCGGTTCTTATGTCCTGACGAAAAAATTGCAGGAGCCTGACCTATTTGGCGTCAGTCTTTTGCTCCTATACCTGCCCCATATCTTATGTCTTTTATTCTTTTTTTCAAAAGACAAGGCAAGACTTAGACAAGAGTCTCATCCTGCCGCCAAGGCGCAAACGACAAGAAAAGCGACACCAAGACTTCGAAACTGCTTTCAAATCTTAAATGTCGCTATCATGAATGGATTTGAAACCATAACCATTCTTGGCGGTTATCTGATCCTTTTTGGTATCTTTTGTGGCTTTGTAAAAGAAATCCAATTTCTGCCAACCGGTCTACGGGCTTGCATACTGGCACTTTTGGAGATCACCAGCGGCATACATGAAATCTCACTGCTTCAAATTCCGGTTATGGGCAAATATGTATGTGCCATCCCACTGCTTGCTTTTGGCGGATTATGTACTGCCATGCAGACGTGGTCGGTCTGTATGGGCGCACCCTTTTCCATGAAAAACTATATCAAAGTCCGCCTGCTTTTTGCCCTCATAAGTGGTCTGCTTGCGATTTTCTATCTCTTTATTCTTTATTGAAGAAAGATTCCGGAATGTCGAGTGCAGGTACATTATCCTCAGAAGCAGTTTCTTCTGCCTTTGGTGCCGGTGTCTCAGGCTGGGCTGCCGGTGCTTCCGGCTGTTTTACTTCCTGTGGTGCCAGTTCCTGACGGTTGGCAACAACAATATCCAGATATCCCTGCATGGTCTGTAGGAAAGTCTCTGTTCTTGCCTGTGTTGTCTCCATAGAGTTGGAGATCACGCTTTCGATGGTATTTAACATATCATCCGTATAAGCAATGGCTCCCATGCGGATACTGTTGGCATCTTCGGTAGCCTTATCTAACATATCCTGCGCATTTTTAGTCGCCAGCATGATGATCTCATTGGCTTTGGCGTATGCCTGTTGCATGATCTGATGCTCGCTGACCAATTCGTTGGTCTGGATCTGTGCCTGGGCGATGATAGCATCTGCCTTGTTC
>CAVGHS010000030.1:0-21308 GCA_963629085.1 bacterium | reverse complement strand
GCGGCTCCCCATCCGGAATATAAGTATCCAGCGGTAAATATGGGTTGTAGATCTGCTGCTTCATATGTCATCTTCTCCTTCGTCTGAAAAACTTTCTTCTATGCATCACTATATCTCATGTTATACCGCAAAAACTTGTAAATATGTGAGCATTTTATTAAATTCTTGTGCAATTCTACATTCTTGCTAGATTTTCTCTATATCCATATCAAAAATGTGCATACAAAAAAGACCGATGCCTAAGCACCAGCCTTTTTCTAAGAAAAGTTTTTAAAAAGAAGGGGGGTAACAATTTTATTGTACTTCTATATACATAATGTTCTTATTCAGACCTTCCTTCGGAAGATAAGATCCGTATGCATCTACAACAGCATCCAGATTTGCCTGATAGGTTGTTCCGGTTTCCTCATCCGTAAAATCTTTCGGAGCAACATAAGTGACTTTTTTGCCATCTACCACCGGATATCCTCCATCTGCCATGAGTACATCATAGGTATTGCCATTGTAGGTAACATTGGTCGTATTATCTGTGCAACCGCATTTCACACCATCTGCGTACTTTAAGATCAAGGTTGCATAGAAAATATCCATTCTTCCCAGTACAGATCCTACATTAAGTGCACCATTCTTCTCATCCAATTTGCAGTCGGTCGTGATGTTAGATTTCACATCGCATTTTGACACCTGCTGATAACGCTGTGCTCCTGCAAAACCTCCGACGTTTATAGATGATTTTCCCGAATCCTTGGTTATGTTCACCTCGATATCCGAATCCGTTGTCGTTGTTGTAGCCGCCGCATTGGCTCCACCTACACCACCGACATTGATAATCAGTTCTGTGTCTTCTTTTGCATTGGAAATATCCTTGCCATTTAAGGAAATCTTGGCACTGGCATCGCTGGTCTTGATGCTGGAATAGCACTCACCAAGCATTCCACCCACATAGACCTCGCCACCATGTGATTTTTCCGTTGTCACATCAGCCTCGATCGTAGCGTTGTTGACACTGCATCCGGTAACTGTGGTACTCCAGGATCCCGCCTCCAGACCTGCTACGGAAGCAAAGAGCGATTGCGCAAATTGCAGTTTTGTATCATCATAAGTGACCCGGATGGTCGGATTGTTTACCGTAATATCTTTTAAAGATGATCCCATATCAAAACTGCAAAGGGAAGCCACATAAAGATGATCTCCACTGTAGGCATTTTCACCTGAAATATTAAATTGCGGAGATTCGATTGTCAGATTTGTAAAAGTTGCCTTGCAGGCTGCCCCAAAAAGTGCTGCTGCTCCGGCACACTCTGATCCGTCTGCATACCATCTGGCAGTATCGTCCTTGTCATATCCCGGATTCTCTAAATCTGCACCATTTACAACCAGACCAGAGATCGTGTGTCCCTGTCCGTCAAGCGTTCCTCGGAAAGCATAGGTCCACCAGTCGACATTGTAATATTCATAATTGGTAAAATACTGTCCGATCGGCTTCCAGTCCTCCGTCAGCGTGATATCACTGGTAAGCACATAAGCACCATACAGATCATTTTTGATATTCTTTAAATCTTCCTCGGTTGAGATCTCTTTCGCCTGCACCCATCTGGCATAGAACGTAACTGTACCATTCTCGGTCAGATTTTTCATATCCTTGATATAGTTGACTTCCTGTGACAGTTGGCGGGCTTCGACTTCATCCTCCGACTTATTCTTGATGGCATCTTCTCCCAAGGAACTGATCTTGGTATCAAAAAATACCTGATACTTGGATACACCATTGACAATATCATCATCGGTAACTACCGGTTCTGTCTGCCACCCTGCAAAATAATAGCCCTTTCTGGTCGGGATCGGTACATCTTCTTCATGGATATATGCATCCGCTGTTGCCGGATATGTCACCGTTGATGACTTCTTCTTGGAATCCCAACCTTGAGTCCAATAGGAAAATGATTCGTCATCCGTCAGATCATCCGGTGTCGTGTTGGCATCAAATTTGATTGTAAACTCATCATATGGGAAAGTCTCTTCCTGACTTGCACTATCGCTATCTTGTACGGTCTCATTTGCACTTCCGCAACCTGCCAGACAAGATATCGTAAGCACAAGACATCCCATAAGTGCAATGATTCGTTTTTTCATTTCATCACCTTTATTCTGCTACCGTGCCTGTCAGATCAACACTGGTTTCTGTGTCCGGAATCTGAAGGTTTGTTGTATACTCTTCGCCATTCTTTGCAATTTCGTAATCAAGTTCGGAACCATCCGTGTAAAGAGATCCGTTTGCTGTGATAGAACCATCTGCATTTTCTGTCCAGTCACCGGTTGCGAAGTTTACGGTTGCCTGTCCTGCATAATCAACTAAGCAGTAGAAAGTACCATCATTTAAAAGTACCATCGCAGTCGGCGCCCAACCGTCACCAACGCCGGAAAGGATCATGTATGCATCCTCATCCTCTAATGTCGCAAGAAGCCCCTCGATCGTTCCATCGGATGTTGCCTCTCCGTCATCAGAATCTGCATCATCTTTTGTCTCTTCCTTCTCGGTATCCTTACTTGCTTCCTGCTTTGTATCATCAGTCTTAGCCGCATCATTCTTCTTGCTTCCGCATCCAACAAATGCCCCCATAGCAAGTACTGCTACACAAAGTAAACTGAGTAATTTGATTGTTCTTTTTTTCATGATATTTTCCTCCTTATTTCAGCCGTTCCACGGCTTGCTTTTGATGGTCATACTATAACATGGTATTTTTTCGCATTTTTCTAGCCATGTTTTATTTTTTGTAATAAAGTTAGCATTTCCTCTTCTTAAAAATGCGAAGTAAAACCAGTAACATCAAAACGATATTTAGTGCCACTTGTGCCAAAATCCAATATGGGAATCCCATTTCTACAGGATCTGTATAGGCTCTGGAATTTACAACCATATATAAAACATTTTTGGCTGCCTGTCGTAATTTCTGCTGTCCTTCTACACTTCCGGTTACACTGTCAGAAAGCGTTGCTCCTGTTGTAGAGAGCATAAGATCTCCGCCTGCCATAAGTGCCTGATCTGCATTTAAGAGTTTTGCATTGGCATAGTCGGTTGCCACCGCACCTTCAAATCCCCACTCACCGCGTAATACGGTAGTCAGCAGCTGCTCGCATCCGCCGGACCAGACAGTTCCAATGCGGTTATAAGAAGACATCAGACCATGGTTATTCCCTTCTTTTACCACAATCTCAAATGCTTTTAGATAAATCTCACGGATTGCCTGCTCATTTGACCAGACGCAGACACCGGAACGATTGGTCTCCTGATCGTTTAAGGCAAAATGTTTTGGATAACAGTAAACACCCATGCTGTTGCAACCTCTGGTCATGGCTGCGCCAAGTTTTCCGTTTAAAACAGGATCTTCCGAATAGTATTCAAAATTTCTGCCTGAAAATGGGGTTCTATGGATATTGAGCCCCGGTGCATAAAGACCTACTACACCATGTGCATTTGCTTCCTGTGCATAAGTCTGTCCCATTTCGTCTACCAGATCCACATTGTAGGTCGAACCGATCACTGCTTCACTAGGGAACTGCACCCCACTGATATCACTTGTCAAAGCGTTCAGCCCTGCCGGTCCGTCAATATCAATGGTCGCTACCTTATCAATGCTTGCAATCTCTACGGTAGAAAATCCGCCATAGCCCATCAGTTTTGCCATATCCTCTACACTAAGTTCATCCAATAACTGATCCCATGTCTCATCATCATAGGATACGCCCACCATATCATTTAAGGTCAGTCCATTATCCGCACCTGTTGTGATCTTTTCGCCATCATTGGATGGATTGACATATAACTTATTGATATTGTCCAGATCTAACTGATCCAGAATTTCAGTTGTTGCCTCTTTTGTCTCCACACGTTCGGTCGGAAGTGTTCCCTCCCAGTCACTTCTGGAAACATAGGTCACATCGCCTGCCGCAAAGTCAAATGCATTCACTGCGGCTGTCTCATCGGTACTTCTGGCGTTGTTTTCGTCATAGACAATGGTGTCGTCCACATCATAGGTAAAGGAATCCATAACATCGTGAGCATTATTCATCAACTTGATCTCATAAGTTCCTTTATCAAGAACATAACAGCCCTTATCTGTGTAATCATAAGCAGCCATATCTTCTACATCAAAAGATACATTGACTTTCTCCGATTTTCCCGGCTCGATCATACCGGTTTTAGCAAAACCTTCCAGTTCTACAAATGATTTTTCAATGCCACCATTTGTATAAGGTGCAGTAACATAGACCTGCGCTACATCTTTACCAGCAACTTTGCCTGTATTCTTTACTTCGATCTCTACATTGATCTTGCCATCTTTTACCTCGTGGTTTGTGATTTTCTGTTCGAATGTCGTATAGGAAAGGCCATATCCAAAAGGATACTGTACAACTTGACTATATGCATCCTCATCACATTTTCCTGTCTCATTATCCACATAGCGAGTCTCATAATAGCGATATCCCACATAAATGCCCTCAGCATACTCAACATAATGCTCCTTGGTATCCTCACCATTAGAGGTATAGGTAAAATCTCCGGCATTGTAATAGGCAGGTGCTGTTGTCAGATCGTATGCATAAGTATCCACCAACCGACCGGAGGGATTTACTATGCCGCTCAATACTTCTCCGACAGCCACGCAGCCGGTGGAACCCGGACCGCCGATCCAGAGTGCGGCATCAACCTTTTCATCTTCCAAAAATCCAAGTTCCATAGCATTGGATGAATTGATCAGTACGATCACATGGTCAAAGTTTGCCTCGACCATGGCAAGCATTTCCTCTTCACAGGTCTGTAATTCCAGGTAATGCTTTCCTGCATCTCCACCTGTGTAAGATGCCATATCCATTGGAAGATCGCCACCTTCACCGCCGTTTCTGGAAAATACTACAATGGCAGTATCGGAAAACGCCTTTGCATCAGAAAGCAACTTATCGGAATACTCACTTGTTGCCGGTTCGTTGATATTATAATCTCCGCCTTTTAGATTAAATACATTCTGTCCTTTTTTCTTGGTCTTATGATCTTCATAAAACTGTGTCAGATCGTCATTGACCTCAAAGCCCGCCTCCTGCAAGCCAGACTGTAACGTGACATTATCTGTTTCATCCGAAGCCCCAGATCCGGCACCACCATAAACAAGAGAAACGGACGACTGGCCAAAGACATTCACTTTCGCATTCTTGTCTGTGCTAAGTGGAAGCGTATCATTTTTATTTTCCAAAAGGACAATACCTTCCTCCTCAATCTTTGTCGTAATATCTCTGGATGCTGTCGTTGCATCATCTACTGCCATATCATCCACCTTGACACTGGAAAAATGCTGGTTGATGATATTGTTGAATGCATAAATGGCACCATTGGCTGCAATGACCACTGCCAAAAGAATACAGGTCACGACTTTCTTTCCCTTTTTCCTTTCGAATGCCTTATCCTGTTTTTTGCCTTTTACAATCATGCAGACGATCATACACACTGCAAAAACAATACTTATGAGCAAAAACATTTTTGTAATCTGTGCTACACTCATTTTATTCCTCCTTCTTAGTCAGGGACGTTCCCTTTGCCACATGGAGTGTCCCTTTGGTCTCATATCTGCTATTTTATAAACTTTTAGGAGAAACATTTAAGTTCTTGTTTTCTTTTTTGTAATTATGTTATGATATTTATATATTCTATTCTTATCCGGAGGTACTTATATGCGTGAAATTGATTATGACTACATTGCAAGAAATATTTCTTCTCTTTCCCTGATTCCCATTCGTGTCTATCAGAACAACGAATTGCAGGTTTATTATGATCCGTCCAATTTTCCAAAAGATCCGGCATCGCCTTATATTGATACTCTTTTGCAGATCAACGAAGGGGTAAATTACTATATCTCGCCCTACGAACATTTTTATGGCATTATCAAGCACGACGATCATACCATGATCTTGGGACCGACGTTTCAGATCACGCCACCCAAAAGTCAGATCCGCGAATTCATGTTTTCCCTGGATCTGAAAATGAACTATATGGAACAATACCAGCATCTGCTCAGCAGTATCACGCCAATGCCACTGGAATTGTTTTTACATGAACTCTGTCTGATCTACTATTATATCAGCTACCGTAAGTTGGAACTCTCCGATGTTGCCATCTACGACTCCCACTCCAAGATCACACAGCAGAACCGGGCAAATGATTCTGCTATCCACGCCGACAGTGAGGATACCGATAGAAAAAAACCACACGCACTTTCTCACATTCTTGGCGAAAAAGACAAACAGAGCATGGCAGATGTTGCCGATGCCCATGCTTCCGTCGATGACTATGATGAGACAGCAGTCACCTCACATACAACCGTCAATTTTGAAAATGAAATGCTGACCTGCGTGCGTGAAGGCGATCTGGATCGTCTAAGTGAACTGTTCAAGCGCAACTCTGCCGGTCGTGCCGGTAAAGTAGCACCGACCTACCTGCGCCAGTTAAAAAATATCTTTATCTCCTCTGCAACACTGCTTTCCCGCGCCGCTATCGCCGGTGGACTTCCTGCGGAAGAAGCGCTGACCCTAAGTGATAAATACATCCAGCACGCGGAAAGTTATGATAACCCGGAACAGGTCATGAATCTGCAATATCACATGGTCGTTGACTATACAACACTGGTCAGTGAAATAAAAAAAGGTGACCGCTACGACAAATTTATGCGTAACGTCACCTCTTATATCCGCCAGCACCTGACCGAAGAATTCTCTGTCGATCAGATGGCAAAAGACCTCTTTCTAAGCCGCAGTTATCTTTCGACAAAATTTAAAAAAGAAACCGGCATGACCCTTTCCCAGTATGTGCAGGAGCAAAAGATTGAAAAAGCAAAATCACTACTTATGTCAACCGACCGCTCCATTTTAGAAATCGCCACCTATCTGAACTTTTCTTCACAGGGCTATTTTCAAAATGTATTTAAAAAATGTACCGGCATGACCCCAAAGGAATATCGAAATCAGTAGACCAAGTAAAACGGGACTCCCCTTGTAAAAAAGGAAGCATCTGACTAGAATTTCCGAAGACGTACTGCCGGTTTGTTCAGAATTCTTTTTCGCAGGATGTCCCAGATAGACTGCAATTCATCATAGACAGCATAGGCATGCCTCCCAAGAATCTTGATGACCAGCATCTTGTCCGTCACAAGACTTGCCCCGATGATGCCATCGGTATAATGGGCATTTTCTGCCGCAAGCATATCCTTTAACTCCTCGTCACAGGCATCCGCGTAGGCATAAACCGTCGCCGTATACAGATAGTCCTGCATACATTGCAAGTTTCTTACATCTGTTTCCTTGGGACAGATCACCATTTTATCCATCACTTGCGGAATCCCTTCCACATCAATAAGAGTCTTGGAGGTATAGCTAGAAAAATCAAAATTTTCTCCACGTCCTGCTCTTCCTGCCGATAGTATGTCCCACGCGATCAGCGTCGCATCCTTGGAAAGGTGGAAAATATTTTCCTGAGTATAAACGGAGTCAGCATAGGGCATGATCTCTTCCGGACAGTACTCTAACACAGCATTTCCTTCTACATAAAACTCACTTTTTTGATATGCCTCGGTATCCACCTGGGGTCTTTTTTTATAAATCCTGCCGGCAGACGGTGTTCCGATCCATGCAGATGCACCGCTTTTTAGCCTAACATCGATGGAGAAGCAATCATAATCCAGTATGCCTCCGCTGGGGTTCAAAAGATAGACAAAAACCGTACCATCAGCATCCTGATAAAAAGGAGTCAGAACCTGCAGGGGCAGCTTATAAAATTGTTTCTTGATATAGCTTTCTCCTAAAGCGTCCTCTTTTCTTCCGATTTCCAAAGAGATACAGCCATTGTAATCCATAACCTTTACCTGCCTTTATCTTATATCCTCAAATAACATATCCCTTTTTATCCAACTTATGATCTGCTCGAGTCCGGTACCATCATACAGATTGGTAAAAACAAAAGGCTTATCTCCCCGCATCCGCTTGGTATCCTCTTCCATGACTTTAAGATTGCTATGTACATAAGGCGCAATATCGATCTTATTGATAACAAGAAGTTCAGACCGGGTAATGCCCGGGCCTCCCTTCCGTGGAATCTTTTCTCCCTCACCAACATCAATGACAAAGATTAGACCATCCACTAACTCCGGACTAAACGTTGCCGCTAGGTTATCACCACCGCTTTCAATAAAGACCAGTTCCAGATCCGGAAAACGCTCCATGAGTTCTTCCACTGCGTTAAGATTCATGGATATATCTTCTCGCACTGCTGTATGCGGACAGCCTCCTGTCTCTACACCAAGAATCCGCTCAGGAGGAAGTGCATTGGCACGGGTCAGAATCTTCTGGTCTTCCTTTGTATAGATATCATTGGTCACCACCCCGATGCTATACTGATCTGACAAACTTTTACATAATTTTTCAATCAATGCTGTCTTTCCTGAGCCTACCGGTCCACCCACACCGATCCTGATCGTCTTTTTCATCCTACTACCTCCATCTCCTAAGACATATAAAGTCTTGTATATAATTCCTCATGCTGCATGGACATAATATCCTGTGCCGGCAGAAAATTCTGCGGTTGTAGTTTTCCTACATTTAAAAGCATATCTACAATCTCTCCAATATGCGGGTAAAGAGAATAGAGCATCTTCTGACTTTCCGACTGACCAAGCGGGATGATTTTGATCCCCACCTGCACCAAATTATTTACAGAGTTAAACAAAAAGGCAAGCAGAGCCTCCCGCAGAGGAATTTCAAAAGACCCGCCCCAATAGCCTACCGTGGTAGCATAGTTTCCCAGACTACGGTCTTTTTCCAGCATTGTAAAGATTTCCGGCTTTTTTTTCTCTCCAAATACTGCCTTTGATGTCCTAAAAAATGCCTGACCCATCTTTAAAGAAGCCTCCCGGTTCTCCCGAGACAGACGCATAGCAGTATTTTGCCGGTCAAGTTTTAGCCATTCTTTTGCATTTTGATTTCTTCCTGCTTCATATGCCAGACAAAAGAAAGGTCCTTCGAAGTGCAGACCATTCTGCTTTAGGTTCCAGCAGATATACTCCCTCAGTTCCTCTATCTTTTGTATATGTCCCTGACTGATATAGGTCTCCAGACCAAAAGAATGGGAAAATCCTCCCACCGGATAAGTCTGACCCAGCACATGAAATAATAAAAGAAGGCTATCCGTGCTGATGCGCTCCTCCTGCATGTATGTGTGCATGCTCTCTTGCTGAAATGTTTGCTTTTTCACCGATGATCCGCCTCTTTTCCACACTATATTCCACTCCGAGTCTCTCCCAGATTCCCTCCATAATAACATCATAAGGGACTAAAATAAGATCCTGATAAAAATATGCTTTTTTATGCATGTTTCCAATGTTATAGCAGGTTTTGCCCCAGGCCTTTTCTCCCTTTGGTCTAAGGACAAAGACCTCCTCTTTTGCAGCTCGTACCAGAATGTAATCCTGGGCTCCAGCCCAAAGCAGAAGTCCGTCTTGCAGTTTCTGCCCGTCCTCTAAAGATATAGCCACGTCCCATCCGTCTAAGGTCTTAAAACGCTGGTGTGACTTTGCCATATCTTCCTCATCAAATTCAATCGTATGCAGATTTTTTCCTTCAAGGGAAATCTCTCCTAGCATACCCACTATTTTGTCTATGACCATATTTTTCTCCTCGCCTTTTTTAACGAAAATAATACTTCTGTCCCAAAGGTACGACATCCACCGGATCACATGTCATCAGCTCACCATCCGCGTAAACTTCATATGTTTCCGGATCCACTTCGATCTTTGGACAATAGGCATTTCTTACCATATCTTTTTTGCCAATGTTTCTGGTATTTTTTACCGGCAAAAGTTTTGAGCCTGACACCTGTAATTTGTCAGCAAGCCCATCTTCGATTGCTGCCTTTGTGACAAATACCTTTGAAAGATTGTTACAGCAGGAACCAAATCCTCCATATTGCGCCTTATAGATCAATGGTTCTCCCCAGGCTACAGATGCATTGGCATCCCCGCATGGCGCCCATGCCAAAAATCCGGATTTTAGTACCATCTCCGGCTTACTGCCAAAGAATTGGCTCTTCCAGATAACAATATCTGCCATACGCCCCGCTTGTAAAGATCCTACATAGTCCGAAATACCAAAAGTGATCGCTGGATTTATGGTATATTTTGCCAGATAACGCAGGACTCTCTGGTTATCGTTGTCTCCCTTTTCTTCCTTTAGGGAACCTCTTTGCATCTTCATCTTGGATGCTAATTGCCAGGTACGAAGAACCGATTCCCCAACCCGGCCCATTCCCTGAGAATCCGAACCGATCATGCTGATGGCTCCTAGATCATGCAGCACATCTTCTGCTGCTATGGTCTCCTTGCGGATCCTGGAATCAGCAAATGCCACGTCCTCCGGTACATCCGGATTCAGATGATGGGCAACAAAAATCATATCCAGATGTTCATCTACCGTATTGACCGTATATGGATTGGTCGGATTCGTGGAGGAAGGAAGGATATTTTCTTCGCCACAGATTTTGATGATATCCGGAGCATGACCGCCACCGGCACCCTCGGTATGATAAGCATGCATAGTCCTTCCTCCAATGGCAGAAATGGTGCTTTCCACGAAGCCGGACTCATTGAGTGTGTCCGTATGTATCTGAACAGAGAAATCCATCTTGTCCGCCACCGAAAGACAGGTGTTGATCACCTCCGGTGTTGCTGCCCAGTCCTCATGGATCTTCATACCAATGGCACCGCTTTTTGCCTGGTTTTCTATGGCTTCCGGCAGACAGGAATTTCCCCTTGCGAGCTGTCCGATATTGACCGGAACAGTCTCAAAGGATTCAATCATATTTTTCAGATTAAATGGTCCCGGAGCTTCAATACTGAGCGTTTTTGCTCCGCATCCACCACCGATCATAGTGGTCAATCCATTGCTCAGTGCCTCCCATGCCTGATGCGGTGATTCAAAATGAACATGCACATCAATGCCACCTGCGGTTGCAATCCAGCCCGGATCTCCTGTGATGACCTCTGTCTCCGGACATATAACAAGCCCCGGTGTAATATCCATGGTATCCGGATTCCCTGCTTTCCCTATGCCAACTATTTTGCCATCCTTGATTCCCATATCCCCTTTGATGACACCGAGCACCGGATCTAGAAAAATCATATTAGTGATGACCAGATCAAGACCACCCTCCCGGGCCGTAATCCCCGGTCTTTGTCCCATACCGTCACGACAGGATTTTCCACCACCGGCAATGACTTCGTCACCGTAATGTCCTTTGGCATAATCCTTTTCAATCTCGATCACCAGTCCGGTATCTGCCAGTTGCACTTTGTCACCTTCCGTCGGTCCGTATATATTTACATACTGATCTTTTTTCATTACATATGCCATGTTGCACATCCTCCTTTTATAAAAAGCCTTTTTCCTTTGCCCGCTCCATTGCAGCCTGCTTCACATCTTCATCAGAGGTGCAGCCATAGGTCAGTCCGTTAAATCCTCGTATCATCCGGTCTCCTGCATATTCCACAAGGCACACCTTTTTTTCAGCTCCCGGCTCAAAACGTACTGCTGTTCCTGCCGGAATATCCAGATGCATGCCAAAGGCCTTCTCGCGATCAAACCCAAGTGCCTTGTTGACCTCAAAAAAATGATAATGCGATCCCACCTGGATAGCACGATCCCCCGTATTCATAACGATCAGTTCCTGCCCTTTTCTCCCTTCGTTTAAGACAATGTCTTCTTCTGTATATATGATTTCACCTATCTTATACATGATCTTTTCCTCCATTTATCGCTCACATTCTCAATAATCCATAGACAAGAGATCCTTAATCGTATCCTCCCTTTTTTCCAGACGGATCGGATCGTGAATACTGACCAGTTTGGTACCATCCGGCATCAACACCTCAAGCTGGATAAATGGCAAAAGCCGCTCCGTTCCTTCCATGACATCCTCTAAAGATATGATCTGTGCTCCGATGGAGATCAGTTCTGTCAGTGTATTTGTACCGGCACGCGCCCGCTCTAGCAGTTCATCGCATATGATGGCATCTGCCTCCACATAGTTTAATTTCAGGCCTCTCTTCCACCTTCTTCTGGCAATCTCCGCCACCTCAAAAATAATCAGGCGTTCTTCCTCTTTCAATGTCAGTTTCATTTTCCTACCTCCTCTTGCACCAGAAATTCTGTTGGTTTGCATCCATAATAATTTTTAAATACTCGGCTGAAATACTCTGCATCCTCATACCCGAGATGCATGGCGCATTCATAGACCTTATAATGATGTCGTAAAAGTACCCGGCTACGCAGCATACGGATCTGGGTAAAATAACTTACAAAGGTCCTTCCTGTTTCCTGTTTGAACAGATGACTCAGATATGACTTATTGACATAATATGTCTCCGCTATCTTTTCCAGACTGATATTCTTTTCCACATTCCGCCATACAAAATCAGCCACACAACGGATGAGTTCACTATCCGTTTCCACTTCAAATCTTTTTACCAGCTGAAAGATTTGACTCGCCACAAGACGCGCCTTCGTCAAAATTTCCGCCGTAGTCTTCACATCTGCCCCTCCGACAAGACCAATTTCTTCCTTTTCATAGTAGAGTGGAAAGAAGTCATACTTTTCCCGGATATCCTCGTAGAGATTCTCCAGAATGTCCTGTGTCCCTCTTTTCATCTCACTGATCTTCCAGTCTCGATTTTGCTCTGCCCGATAAATCACCCCCTCTAGGGTAAGAAAGAATTTTTCATCGCCTCGCATGAGCATGTCAAAAAGATCAGCGTATTCCTCTTTTTTAATCATCCTGCATTTTTCTTTGGTCTGCGTTTGATAAAGACTTTCCCGCAATCTGTCCAGAGCTTCCCTGACCTGACGATCCCAAAAATCTTTTTTTTCGTGATCCGGCATCACCAGCCTGGAAAATGCTTCCTCTAAGATTTCAATATCACTTACCTGCGTCACAGTCATTGTCTGATACATTTTCTCACCTTCTCAAAAAAGCAATTACATATGAACATACATAAAAAAGAGGGCATCCGATCTGTATCGGACACCCTTGTCTCATTTCATTTGTATATTATAATACCTTTTTTTTGACTAGCATTGTAAAAAACAGACATCTTATAAGATAGTCAGACGATCCATAATCCCCTCTTCCATGAACTCATGCACGAATTTGACTGGGCTCAATCCACAGAATGCCTTGAAATCATGGATAAAATGAGCTTCATCATAATACCCAAAGGCATTGATATCGTAAGAATCCTGATCCCTGAGTCCATACTCCTCCAGTGCCTGCAAGGCATTCTGAAAACGTATGATACAACAAAACTTTTTGGGAGAAATTCCAATCTCTCCGGTAAAAATACGGTTGAAATTTCTTTCGGAATATCCGACCCTCGCTGCCAGATCACAGATCCTGATGTTACCGTGTTCCTGCATAATCTGCCCTATTGCGTATTGGTTGACCGGTTTTTTGATCATCCGTTCCATCTGACTCCAATAGGTCGGCAGATAGGTCTCCATAAAAACATCCATCCGTTCCCTAAAACCTGTGGCCATTGCAATACGTTCCACAAGAAGTGCTCCCGGTCTGCGATCCTCAAGCGGCAGTGTACGTTCTACCATATCCGAAAAGGAAAAATCTCTCAGGAAAAAATGCTGCCCAGGCAAAAAGCGAACACCAAAATAATGGCAGCCCTTGTGTACTTTTACAGCATGTGGCTGTAAGAGCGTTCCTAACACATCGGCTCCCATCTCTTCTAGATCATCACTCCAGTAAAACATAATATCAATGCAACCGTCAGGAACGGACGTCGGGATCTCCGACACCTCGTCCCTGACCCTGCATTCATAAAAATGAGATATACCATAACGAAGTATAATCTTTTTTGTATATTGGTCTGTCAGTAACATATGATACGGTTGCCTCGGTATCAAAGAATCTGTACCCATACTGTTCCGTCATCCTTTCCATGCCATCAAAGCATCGCAGGATTCTCCCAGAGATTCAGGTTGATCCCGATACCTTTTGCTATGGCATTGTCATAGATTACTTTCCCCCATGCAACATCCTCTACCGGCATTCCTCCCACCGAATAAAGAATGATCTCCTTTTCATCACTTCTCCCTTCTGCACTGCCGGACAAAATGTCACCGATATTGACGACATCCTCCCGACTGATCTTACCCTCATGGATCATGTCTGTAAACTTGGATCCTATAATGGTAATATCTCCAAAAGTAGGATATGGAAACTCTTCTGCCCATGCGTCATAGAGCCCCATATTATCTACCACTTTTTTGCACCTGTGGGCAATGAAATCATCTGAAAAATTAACGGTTGCCGGCAGACACAGCAATGCTCCCGGTTTGATCCACTCCTCCTCGATAAATGGATAATCCTCCACACGAACCGGGCTGGATGTGGCAACTCCCACAACATCAGCATCCCTGACAGCGTCTTCCATACAAGAAACAATCTGAATTTCTTTCAGATTCGGACAATGTGCTTTTACAAAATCCTGATATCGTTGCAAGGATGACGCACTCCTGCCGAGAATCTTAATCTTCTCCAAAGTAGGACAAACAGCAAAAAATGCCTCTGTCATCGCCTTACTGACATTGCCCGGTCCGATGATGCCCAAAACCTTAGCATTCTCTGGCGCAAGATACTTGACGCCAACCGCAGGAATGGCTCCGGTACGATATGCACTGATCAGATTAGCTGACATCAGCGCCTTAGGCTCTCCAGTCTCCTTGTCATTGAGCATAAGCATAAGTATGGAGCGCGGTAAACCTTTTTTTACATTCTCAACATTGGATCCATACCACTTCATGCCTGCAATATCATAGCGACCGCCTACATAAGCAGGCATAGCCATGAAACGACGATCCGGACCGTTCTTAGGCATATTGGGAAAGGTTGGCTGATCCGGGAAAGATACCATAGCACCATGGGAATTGTGATTCGACCCGGCCATCATATAATCCCCCTTGGCAAGAAGCTGCAGTACCTCTTCCATCTCCTCAACACAACGTACCATATCCGTAACACCTGCGTCAATCATATCACGTTCACTCAAATAAATAAAGTCTGTTTTTGCATTATTCATGATTTATTCCACCTCTTTCTGACAAATACCCTGTATTCTTGGATTATTCAGCTATTTTAATATTGACCAATGTACTTGTCGATTTCCCAATCCGTAACATAGGAAGCATAGTCTTGCCATTCTTTTCTCTTGATGGCAACATAATTTTCTACAATATGTGACCCTAAAATATCCTTTATGACTTCATCCTTTTCCAATGCATCCAGTGCCTGATCCAAGTCCTTTGGAAGGGAGGCTATGCCTCTTTCCCGCAGTTCCTTCTCGCTCATATCAAAGATATTTTCATCCACACTATCCGGTGGCACAAGGCCTTTTTTGATACCATCAAGACCGGCGTGCAGACAGCAGGCTAAGAGCAAATAAGGATTAGCCGTCGGATCCGGAGATCGCAGTTCCACTCTGGTAGCACTGCCTCGGGATGCCGGAATTCGGATCAAAGGGCTCCTGTTCTTGCAGGACCATGCCACATGGACCGGAGCCTCGTAACCGGCCACAAGTCGCTTATATGAATTTACCAGTGGGTCTGCAATGGCTGTAATCGCATCAATATGCTCCATTAATCCTGCAATAAACTGATAGGCTACCTCACTCAGCCCATTCTTTCTCGGATCCTTTGGATCATAAAAAATGTTTTCTCCATCTCTTGTCAGGGAAATATTGGTGTGCATACCTGATCCATTCTGTCCCTGCAATGGCTTTGGCAGAAATACGGCACAGGTTCCCATCTTTTTCGCTACAGACTTTACTGCCAACTTAAAGGTCATGATATCATCAGCTGTCTTCAATGCTTCCTGATATTTAAAATCCACCTCATGCTGTCCTATGGCAACTTCATGATGGGATGCCTCGATCTCATAACCCATTTTTTCCAACATCAGACAAATCTCTCTGCGGATGTTTCCACCAAGATCCATAGGTCCCAGATCAAAATATCCAGATGTATCATGGGTCAAAGTCGTTGGTCTCCCCACCTCATCCGTATGGAAAATAAAGAACTCACATTCCGGTCCCACAAAACACTGAAATCCCATGTCCTCTGCCTCATCGATGGCGCGTTTCAGACAGTAACGTGGATCTCCCATAAAAGGATTCCCCTCCGTATCGTAGACATCACAGATCATTCTGGCTACAGCATCTTCTTTTGGCCGCCACGGCAGAAGCGAAAAAGTATCCGGATCAGGTCTTAGATACATATCTGACTCTTCTATGCGAACGAAACCTTCTATGGAGGATCCGTCAAACATTATCTTATTATCCAGTGCCTTTTCCAACTGACTTCTAGTGATCGCTACATTTTTCAGGCGACCCAATACGTCCGTAAATTGAAGTCTTATAAATTTCACATCATTCTCTTCCACAAATTTCATAATGTCTTCTTTTTTCATCTTTGCCATAAGATATTCCCCCTTCTAAACGGACAAATGCTTCTTGACCTCATCATAGTTCAATACCTGCTCCCGGGTAAGCGATGTCTGTACCATCCCCTTATCCATAGCATAACATCTCTGAGACACTTGCTGAATCAGACCAATATGCTGTTCTACCAAAAGCACACTGATTCCCAGTTCCTTATTGATTCTTAATATGATTTCACCGATCTGTTCCACAATATTGGGCTGAACGCCTTCTGACGGTTCGTCCAAAAGCATGACATTTAAGTTGCCAGCCAAAACTCTGCCAATAGAAAGCATGGCCTGCTCCCCACCTGACATGGTACCTGCCATCTGCGTCCGCCTTTCCTTCAATCTCGGAAAATATTCATAAATAAGGTCATAATCTGTCTTCTTTCCTTTGGTCTTGTTGATATTTTCACCCATCATCAGATTTTCCTCGACGGTCAATCTTGGGAATACCATATGGCCCTGAGGCACATACCCCAGACCTCTCCAAGCTCTTTCATAGGCCTTTCTTCTGGTGATATCTTCGCCGTCATAAAGGATACTTCCCTCATTAACCTTCAAAAGTCCGATCAGCGTCTTCATCAGTGTACTTTTTCCCACACCGTTTCTTCCTATGACCGATACAATCTCTCCTTTATTTACGCAAAGGTCAAGGCCATGCAGGATCATCACCTTTTCATAACCTGATACCAGGTTTTCTACTTTAATCAATTCCTCCATATCTGATCCCCTTTCCTATGAGTTTCCAAGATAGATCTTGATGACACGTTCATCATTTACAATGTCATTGATGGAGCCTTCGGCAAACTTCTTTCCATAATAAAGAACCGTGACTTGGTCAGCAATCCTGCGCACAAAGTTCATATCATGCTCAATAAAAAGGATGGAAAGCCCCTGCTTGTTGAGGGAAGTCACCAGTTCTGCCGTAAATTCTGTTTCTTCCGGTCCCAACCCCGCAGCAGGCTCATCCAGAAGCAAAAGGGATGGATCAGACGCCAGCGCCATGGCAATCTCTAACCATTGCTGCTGTCCGTGGGACATATTTTTTACCTGTGGATTACCAAGATCCTTGATATGCACCAGTTCAATCAGACGGTCGATCTCCTCCGACAACCGCCTTTTAGGAACATAATTTTCCGCAGCGATATGCATATTCTCCCGAAGGGTCAACTCCTCATAGACACCCGGAACCTGCATCTTAATACTCATTCCCTTCCGTGCCCTCTTGGAAGCAGACATACTGGTAATGTCTTCTCCCTGAAATACAATACGTCCGGAGGATGCCGGATAAACGCCCATGACCATTTTAAAGACTGTCGTCTTTCCGGCACCGTTTGGTCCGATCAGACAACGCAATTCTCCTTTATCCATGCTCATGGAAAAATCCTCTACGGCCTGAATACCGCCAAACTGTTTTGACACCTTATCCAGCACTAAAATTTTTTCCTGTGAGGTTTCAATATTTGCCATATGACTTTTCTCCTCTCTATGCAATATTCTTCTTGCCAAAGATTTTTGCAAATAATGCGTCTATTTTATTGAAGAGTTCTACTAATGCACCCTCCGGCATAAACATAACGATCAAGACAAGCAAGATACCAAGGATAACATTGGAATATATGTTTCCGCTGGCTGCCAGTTCATGCGTAAAATAGGAATAGATCAGGGTCATGACCAAAGCACCGGTTACATTTTTTCTCCCTGCCAAGGCTACCATAACAACTGCAACCGTAGAATTATCTACGGAAAGCGTGGAAGGCACCACATAACCACTCCAGGCAGAAAACAAGACTCCGCCCAATCCGGCCAAAGCACCGCTTGCCCCAAATGCAAGGGTCTGGATCTTTGCTGTTTTATATCCAAACAATTCGCTTCTCTGCTTACTTTCACGAACCCCAAAGAGCGCATATCCCATATTGGAACGTGTCAGTTTACGAAAAGCCAAATAAACCAGAAACACAATGGCAATAACAAGGAAATACAGGGTATTTCCAGTCAGACGCTGATCTGCGATCTGTAGACGCGGAATATTATTCAAACCATTATAACCGCCGATCCATACACCCAGAATCTTCCATTCAGGTCCACTGGTCTGTACGATGAAAGTCTCGCAGACAATGGAAACGCATAGGGTGATAATACCGGTAAAGATTTCGTTGACACCACCATAGAACATAAAATAGCCAAGAACCAAAGCAAAAAGTCCGGCTAGGACGATGCCCACAAGAGCTGCTATAATGGTCAGATTTTTTTCCGAACTCAAGCTGATGATGGCATAGGTATAAGCACCTATCCCATAAAAGGCTGCCTGTCCAAAACTAAAGATACCGGTATAACCCCAAATCAAAATAATACTAAAGGATAAGAGGCAGGTTACATAAAATCCGGTAAACTGGTCTACCTTATATGCCGTCTGAAACATGGGAAATATAAGTGCGAACAGAAATACAGCAAGGGCTGTTATATTTTCTGAACAGATACTTTTTAACTCCTTCATGATCTACTTTCCCCTTTCTTTTCTTTCTTCAACTTTGCTTTCATGCGAACAGAATTGTAGTATCCGGAAAATCCGTTTGGCAGAATACGAATAAAGAGGATCGCCATAATAAGAATACCGATCTTTCCATAGAAAGTATTAAACTTCATATTCAGCATACTCTCTACAATACCCAATCCACCACCGGCTAGTACCGTACCGAGCAGAGGATCCGCACCACCTACCAGCACCGTAACAAAACTCTGCACCAAAAAACTCTCTCCGTAACTTGGGGTCAGGGACATCGTTGGCAGATAAAGTCCGCCACAAAGCCCCGCTAATGCAGATCCCAACATAAAGGTTCCTGCATTCATCTTATTTGCATTGACTCCGAGACTGTTGGCAATTTCGCGATTTTGCATAGTTGCTCTGGAATGTAGACCGAATCTGGTATATTTAAAAAGCAAATATGTCATCACAATCAAAATCAATGCAATTGCAATGAGAAGCAGGCGATAATAAGAATAGGAATTTCCTGCTACCTTAAAGGAGCCGAAAGGAATACTTACGCTTGCCATACTTGGGCCAAAGATAATATAGATCAATTGCGATATCGCAATACTTAGTCCCCAGGTGGCAACCACAGAGTCCAGCGGTCTGTCATACAAACGCTTGATTACAAGCCTGTCCATCAAGAGTCCTACAAATCCCGTAACAATTGTTCCAAGCCCAATTCCAACAATCAATGGCATTCCATAATTACATACCGAAATGTCCGTAACATAGGCACCGATCATGATCAATTCACCCTGCGCCATGTTTGTGATCCCCATCATGCCATAGATGATCGCCATACCTAGTGCCGCTAAGACAAGAAATGCAAAACTATCTATGAATTGATATACAAATGCAAAGATCTCTCCTAACATACCATTACCTCTTTCTCCCATATGGGAATGGAATGCGCCGGTGAGACCTTCTCTTTCCTGACACATTCCATATTTATACTTTTCATTTTCTAGTTACCGGTTCCATCCTCCAAAGGCGAATACTGGGTTTGCGGATCATTCTTTCTGACATCTACACCCAGACTCTTCAGATATGTTGGTTCCACATTTTCGTCCGTTTCTAACACCTTTAAGGAGTGATCATCCTGTACCTGCACAATCGACACCGTAAGAATTGCCTGATGGGTTGCCCCGTCTACCTTTACAGTTCCGGATGGTGCTTCTACACTAATCTCATCGGTATCAAATGCATCGATCACATCTTCCGTATCTGCAGATCCGGCCTTCTCTACAGCAGCTTTCCACAAATATACAGATGCATATACAGCTTCTGACTGATTTGTGATACATTCTTCATCCGGATATTTTTCACGAAATGCAGATACAAATGTCTTGGCGCTATCCGTATCCATATCCTCAAAAAAGTTTGCTGCTGAAAGCATTCCGGAAAGTCCCGGTGCTGCTACCTTCTTCTGTTCATAGGAATATGCAATGTTACAGGTGGAGGCAAGTTCCACACCCTCTACATCTGCACTTACCCACTGATCGAAGAATGAACTCTGAGCAGAACCAACAAGCAAGGTATAGACAATGTCTGCTCCGGACTTTTCGATTTTGCTGATAGAACTGCTGAACTGGGATGTTCCAAGCGGAGAAAATTCGGTTCCTACCACTTCAAGCCCTAACTGATCACAATATTCACTTACCCACTGTGCTGAAATTTGTCCATAGTTGTAATCTGCTGCCAGGATATATACCTTTGAGCCTACATTATTATTTTTGATATACTGCATAAGCGGTAATATGGACTGTTCCGGGTTTGTTCCTGTACAGATGGTATATCTGCTGGCTACACCACCTTCATAGAAGGTCGGATAGATCAGTAATTTCTTGTTCTCTTCAAAAGTAGAACGTATTGCCTCACGGTTGGCACTTGTTCCATCCTGAAAGACAACGTCACAATCGTCATCAAGAATCAATTCCTTTGCCAGATTCTGATAACGTTGGGTATCACTTTGTCCATCTACAATGACAGGTTCGATCTGCTTTCCAAGCACACCACCTGCTGCGTTGATCTCATCTACCGCCAACTGAAAGGCCTCTACATTACAAGTCAGCGCGTTATCCCCTGACTGGTCGCTCATAAATCCCACCTTTAAGGTGTCCTCATCCTCTTTAGACGAAGAACTGCTGCTACCACAAGCTGCAAGACCAAGTGTGGTCGTTGCAATCAGCAGTGCTGTTGTTG
>CAVGHS010000029.1:929-22959 GCA_963629085.1 bacterium | reverse complement strand
GAGGAACAACTGGAGGACTTTTTGCGGAATTATGAAGGGCAGGGGATGGATTTTGTGGTAAATCACCGTCATTTGTCCTATGAGGATGTCAATTTTGATGTCAAAGATCCGGTGGATGAAAATAGGGAGACAAGACCAAGGTTATACAGGGAAAGTCGGGTTTTTCTGGTGGAGATGCTGGAACGGCTTAAGATGGGAGATCTGTCTGTCTTACAGGATCAAAAGATGAGGCAGGGGATGAACTATGCCATGCTTCCGACAAATGCAGCAGGTATCACGGAGCCTGGACGCACCCTAAAAGATGCGGCACTGATCTTTACGGCAAAATGTGCCGATGCCGCTGTCGCAGGCGGTATGAGCCCGGAGATCGCGGATGTCCTGGCGGATTCTTATATGGGACAGATCGAAAAAGACCTGTCCGGGGTGGAACTCATGCGTCTGATGGGCAGGATCTATGAGGACTATCTGCGGCGTATGCATGCGATCAGGGGGAAATCAGGCAGGTATTCGGAAAAGACGCAGGCGTGTATGGATTATATTGATCTGCATATCAAAGAAAAGATCGATGTGACGACCATAGCCCAGATCAGCGGCTATTCTGTCTACTATCTGTCACGTCTGTTTTATCAGGAGACAGGGGAGCATCTACCGGCATACATACGGCAAAAAAAGATAGACTATGCCGCTATGTTACTGCGGACGACAGAACGGGAAGTGGCACAGATCGCAGAAGATCTGTCCTTTTGTTCGGCAAGCCATTTTTCTGATTGCTTTCATAAAACCATGGGCTGTTCGCCCAGTGCATATCGGGCGCACGTAGAGTAGCCAGTTTCGGGAAAACCTGCTATACTTCATAGATAATGACAAAAGACAAGGAGAGGTATCAGGCGTATGCTTCGTATAGCGATCGTGGAGGATGAAGACAAGGTTCGTCAGGAAATAAAAGAATATATTGCTATGTTTGAGAGAGAATCCGGTCAGCAGATTCTTGTGGAGGAATATGCAGATGGGCTGGATCTGACCGAAAATTATAAGGCGCAATATGATGCTATTTTCTGCGATATCCAGATGAAGCACATGGATGGGATGCGAGCGTCAGAAGCGATTCGAAATGTAGACCGGGATGTATGCATTATCTTTGTGACGAATTTGGCGGAGTATGCCATTCAGGGATATGAAGTGGCAGCATCAGGATTTCTGATCAAACCAATCAACTATACTATGCTCAAACGCTATCTGGTTCGTCTGGTTGAGACAGTCGGGGAAAAAGAAAAAAAGTATCTGGTGGTGGAAGAAAAGAGTGGTATTCGCAGATTTCTTCTCAAAGACATTTACTATATCACACATGAAAACCATTACCTGTGTATTCATACGGTACACGGAGAGGAGTCGGTGCGTTTGAGCGTGCATGAGGTAGAGGAGGAGTTGGAATATCTGCATTTTGTGAAATGTAACAGTGGCACGATCGTAAATCTGGAGCATGTGCTGACCATTCGCGGAAATGAGATTGTTGTTGGCGATACGACATTGCTGATATCCAGATCCAGAAAAAAAGCAGTGTCGGAAGCCATGAATTGTTATCTGGGGAGGAATGTGATCTGATGCAGGCAGAAATTTTTACCATATTACCAAATGTTCCGGCGGAGATCGCAGTAATTATCCGAACGGTATGTTTATTGTATTTTGTGATCTTGGCACCCAAACGCTTTTCTAAAATACCGACAGGACTCATCATATTGTGTGGGGGCGTCGGACTATTCTATGTTGAGCAGGAATTTAATGCATGGCTACATGGGGTGATGCATGCCAGCATATACAGATCGGATAATGCACTCTGGTATATGCTGGCATCTTATGGCCTTGTCAGTCTTATTATGTGTGTCATGTTGATCACAACAACAACATACAAGATACAGAACAGTATCTATATTGTCGGAATAGCCATGATGTTGGCGGAGGCAATCTCATCTACAGGGTGCCTGCTTTATGCTATGTTTCTGGGACAGGGGATAGCGAGAAATCCTTTTTTATGCATCTTTGCATACAGTATTTGGGCATTTATTATCCTATTTATCTATGCCATGTTAAATAAAGAACATAAGGATTTCTATCGGGAAAATGTGATCCGGGGAAAAAGTCTCTTGCTGATGCTGGTCATTGTTTTTATGACCTATTTTTTGAGTAACAGTGAAGTGGTTACTCTGGGCTATCCCAAGCAGATGGCGGAGTATTTCAGCATATATATCACAAGAATGTTAGGTAGTGTGTGTGGGCTGGTAGCCGCAGTTGCCGTACAGACGATCTACCAGGAAGATGTGATAAAGCAGGAAATGGTGGCAATCCGTAATACCTTAAACCAACAGTATCAGCAGTATCTTATGTTTCGGGAGACAAGTGAATATATCGCAAGGCAGAATCATGACTTAAAGCACCAGATCGAAGCTTTGGAGGCGAGTTCCGATGAAGAACGGCAGGCAGTCATACAGGAAATGAAACGTGCGATGGAACTTAATCAATCATGGACGCGGACAGGAAACACGGTTTTGGATGTGATGCTGACGCAGAAGAAAATGCAATGTGTCAATCGAGGGATACAGATGAGCATATCAGCGGATGCGACGACCATGGATCAGTTTGCCGTACGTGATATCTGCTCTCTTTTTGGAAATATATTAGATAATGCGATTGAGGCGGTGAGTGGTCTGGATAAAGATCGAAGGGTCATCCGAGGGATGATCCAGACCAAGAAGTCTTTTTTGCTGATTAAATTTGAAAACTGTTATGATGGAGACCCGATCACGGATAATCAACTTCCGAAAACAAAAAAGGCAGAAAAATACAGGCATGGCTATGGACTGAAGAGTATTCGTTATATAACGGAAAAGTATGATGGGTCGTTGCGCATTGAGGCGCAGAACGGGTGGTTTACCCTACAGATCATGATGCCGATGAATGAAAAAGAAAGGTGTGTGGATTGATCCATACACCTTTTTTACAGAATAAGACATTTCCCATACCAAAAATGACAGAAACAACAAAATTTTCCCTGCTATGTTATGTTTCAACTAGAAATATACAAGTAAGGAGAGTGGGTACTTATGAAGAAAAAAGAAAAACCGTTAAAGAAACCACATATCATAAGGCGTATCTTATGTGTGTGTATTTCGGCTATTCTGTGTGGGGGAATGATCGCATTGGATGTTTTGGCGTCCAGTCCTACGGTCAGTCACACGATTTCTACCTTTTTGACAGGTGGAATCAATGTAACAGACAAGGAGAAAAAGTTAGATTCTTATGCTAATGCAGAAAAGACAGCAAAGGCGATAGCAGAAGAAGGTATTGTTTTATTGAAAAATGAAAATAATACCCTGCCATTGGAGGGCATTGACAAGGTGAATCTGTTTGGTTATGCATCAGCCAATACAAACTATTCACCGAGTGGATCATCAACCGTGGATGAAAATATCATCGTTAATATGAGAGAGGGCTTCAAATCTGTTGGGATTGAAGTAAATGATGATCTTTATGACAAGTACTTAAATTATGAGCAGGACGCAGTTGCCATGGAAGTTGTGGAACCTTCTATCGATGACACAAACTTCTACACAGAAGATTTGTGGAAATCTTATGAAGATTATTCGGATGTAGCGATCATGGTACTCGGAAGATCTTCCGGAGAGGGAGCGGATCTGACACATGGTTATCTGTCTATCAGCCAGAATGAAAGAGATCTGCTGACAGAATTGGAGGATCGTTTTGGAACAGTGATCGTTGTCATCAATTCCGGAAATGCAATGGAACTCGGATTTTTGGAAGAAGAGGGCGTAGATGCAGCACTTCTGGTGGGATATACCGGTTGCAATGGAACAGAGGCACTGGCTGAGATCATGACAGGAACTGTTGACCCATCTGCAAAAACGGTAGATACCTATGCTTACGATCATACGACAGCACCGTCCTATTATACCTCCGGTGTAGAAGGAACGAGACAGTATGCTGGTATGGAAGCAGATGAAAATACCGGAGAGAATTATTACTATGTCGATTATAAAGAAGGCATCTATGTAGGCTATCGTTACTATGAGACACGTTATGTAGATAACGAGACAGGTGAGGTCGATGAGGAAGCATATAGAAATGTTGTGCAATATCCATTTGGATATGGACTTTCTTATACGACTTTTGAGCAGGAACTGTTAGGCTATACCGGTAAATTGGATACAGATAAGGCATCTGATATTTCTGTACAGGTGCGTGTGACAAATACAGGGGATATGGAAGGAAAAGAAGTGGTTGAGGTATATGCCACACCGCCATATACTGTAGGCGGCATCGAAAAATCTGCCGTGAACCTGGTCGGCTACGCAAAGACAGGAATGTTGGAACCGGGCGAAGCAGAGGATGTGACAGTTACATTCTCAACGAAGGATCTGGCATCCTATGATTACAATGATGCCAATGAAAATGGACATACAGGTTATGAACTGGAAACTGGCGATTATAACATTTCTCTTAGAAGTGATGCGCATACCATTATAGACTCTTTTGTACTGACAGCAGAAGAAACACATTATTATGATACAGATACAACAACCGATGTTACTATAACAAATCAGTTTGAGGAGGCTGCGGGCGACGGAGAAACAGAAGATATCGTATATCTTTCCAGAGCAGATTGGGATGGAACGTTGGTATTGGATGGCAGAGAAGACAGTACCATTGATACTTCCGAAAAGAGCGGTATGTCAGCCTATACCATCCATTACACCATGGGTCGTGAGGCATCAGAGGATGTGAAAAATAGTGTAAATGCATACTACGAAGAACACTATGCAGATGAAGATGATACAGATGCAGAAATGCCTGTAACAGGAAAAGATAATGGTCTTACGATATCAGATATGGCTGGATTGGATTATGATGATCCACAGTGGGAAGACTTACTGGATCAGTTGAGTGTTTCTGATATGAAGAAACTGATCGGAAGCGGAAGCATGGGCATTGGATCCTTAAAGTCTATTGGCTTGGATCAGACAAGTTCAAACGATGGAACACTTGGAATCGTAGCAGCGTACTCCTATAACGGTGGAACAGCGGAAGACAGTTGTGCCGCATATCCAAATGAGTCCGTGTTGGCAGCATCATGGAACAATGATCTGGCATACGAGCAGGGCGCTGCAGTGGCTTATGAGGCAGATGCCGTACATGTAACTACCTGGTATGCACCGGGAGCAAATATCCACAGAACACCATATGGTGGACGAAACTGTGATTATTATTCAGAAGATGGCATAATCTCAGGAAATATGGCAGCCAATGTTATTTCCGGCGGGCAGGACAATGGTCTGACCGTTATGATCAAGCATTTTGCATTGAACGAACAGGAAACTGCCCGTAACGTGGATGGTATCTATAGCTGGTGTAATGAGCAGGCGATCCGAGAAATTTATCTGCCTTCCTTTGAGATCGCAGTGAAAGACGGCGGTTGCAAGGCGATCATGTCTAGTTTCAACCGTATCGGAGCCACATGGACAGGCGCACACAAGGGCTTGTTGACCAATGTGCTTCGTGATGAGTGGGGCTATAAGGGCGTTGTAGAGACGGATGCTTATGTTCCTTCCATGGGTGACAACACCTACTACATGATGATGGATACCGGTTTGCGTGCAGGCAATGATATCTGGTTGCAGGGATTTGGCAGTGATGCTCCTTCTACGGATATCAATGAGGCATATACCGTGCAGTTGATGAGAGAAAGTTGCCATAGGATCTTATACTCTATTGCAGATGGTAAGCACTTGACAGATTATGAGACCAACAATACTTGGAAAGTTGTTCTTGTTGTTGTCAATCTTGTGATCTTTGCACTCTGTGCACATTGGATCTATCGTATGTTCTTCCGCTATCAGGTTTTGTTAAAGCGCAGAGCAAAGAAAGCAGAAGGGGGCGAAGAACGTGCTTAGAAAAATAAAAAAAGGTATAGGATGCGTTCTGACAGCCCTTTTGCTGATCATTGTCATGTTGTTAAATGTGGCATGCATCCGTTTCAACACGGTCATCACCAGGTGGTGGTCAGGAACTGTTTCCAAAGATAATGCTGAGGTTTATGGCTATACCGCCGAAGAAACAAAAGCAGACGGCGCACTTCTGACACAGCAACTAGAGGCAGAAGGAGCCGTGCTCTTAAAAAACGATGATCAGACCCTGCCTTTGGCAAAAACAGATGTCAGCCTGATAGGCTATAGCAGTTATGACCCTATGTATATCGGGTGTGGATCTGTAGCGCAAGGCGGTGACGAGGACTCTTATATCAATTATTATCAGGCTTTTGAAAATGATGGATATACCTGCTATCAGGGTATGTATGATTACTATAAGGATAATGCAGAAAACCGTGATAATAGCGGCGGTGGTATGTTTATCATGCTGGGATCTGATTATAACATTTATGATGAACCGTTAGATACCTATCAGGACACCTTAAAGAGTGCCAGCGAGGCAACCGATACGGCGATCGTTGTCATAGGAAGAACCGGTGGCGAAGGCGGTGATGAGCCGATCGATATGGCTGATTATTACAATGGTGATGCAGGAAAATCTTATCTGGAACTACAGGATACAGAACTGGATATGCTCCATTACTGTGAAGAAAATTTTGATAAGGTGATCGTGATCATCAATTCTTCCAATCCGATGGAACTGGGATTTCTGGAAGACTCCGGAATCGATGCAGCTCTTTGGATCGGAGGACCGGGATCTGAGGGTATTCAGGCTGTAGCAGACATTATAAATGGTAAAGTAAATCCGAGTGGAAAACTGGCAGATATCTATGCATATGACCTGACCAGCGCACCAAGTTATTATACCTGTACTGCCGGTACATATAACAATTATGATGCTTTTGATGACTCTGATAATGGTTATGACAATGAAGTCGATGGAGGAGCCATCTGGTACAATGAGGGCATTTATGTAGGCTATCGTTATTATGAAACAGCGGCAGAAGAGGGCTATATTGATTATGATACAACGGTACAGTATCCGTTTGGTTATGGATTGTCCTATACCTCTTTTGACTGGGAATTGTTGGACTATGAGGTAGGCGATGTGCATGGGCAGATCACTATGGATGTTAAGGTGACAAATACAGGAGATGTTGCCGGTAAGGATGTTGCGGAA
The DNA here is from genome assembly GCA_963629085.1 of bacterium. Taxonomy (GTDB): domain Bacteria; phylum Bacillota; class Clostridia; order Lachnospirales; family Lachnospiraceae; genus Pararoseburia. Next base: position 15,780 of record CAVGHS010000029.1, on the reverse strand, counting down.
ATGTATTACACGGCGCCCTATTACAAAGGCGGCATTGAGAAAGCCTCCAAGGAACTCGGAGCCTATGCAAAGACCAAGGAACTGGCACCGGGAGAGAGCGAGACAGTGACCTTGCAGATGGAAGTTGATGATCTGGCATCTTATGATTATCAGAATGAGGGTTGTTATGTTGCGGATGCAGGAGAATATATCTTCAATTTGCAGACGGATTCACATACAGTGAAAGCAGGGTGTCAGCCGATCACTTATACGGTTGATGCAACGCGTGTCTATAATGATAGTGGCGTGGGAAAAAGGGCATCCGATCAGGTTGTTGCCGAAAATCAGTTTGATGAGGTATCAGCCGGAGATGGCAATCTGGGAACAAGTATTCCTTATGTCAGCCGTGCCGATTTTGCAGGAACGATGCCGGCAGTTACCATGAATGGTCAACATATTACAGATATGGATATCAGCATGGGCGATGAAGTGATCGAAAAGATCTTGAACTCCGAAGGCGGAAGTGATGTGGATTATGATGATGACAAAGATTATCAGACTATATCACAGGTAGAAGTGCAGACCGATCAAAAGAATGGCCTTACCGTTGAGGATTTAAAAGGAAACACGGATTTCGACGATCCGGATTGGGATTTACTGGTCAACCAGATGAGCCTTGATGATATGGTAAAACTGATCAGTGATAGCGGATACGGAACCGTTGCCATCAAGTCGATCGGAAAGAAGATCACTACAGATTCCGATGGTCCTGCCGGGGTCAGCAGTTCAAACTTAAATTATTATGGAAATGAGTACACATCCGGTGTTGTTACAGCATCTACATGGAATATGGAATTATCCTATAACGTTGGCGTCAATGTAGGAAAAGAGTGTCAGGTGGCGGGCGTTTCCGGTTGGTATGCACCGGGAATAAATCTGCATCGATCTCCGTTTGGCGGACGCGCGGGGGAGTATTTCTCAGAAGATCCGCTTCTTACCGGAACCATTGCATCGGCTGAGATACAAGGTGTGCAGTCCATGGGTGTTTACACCTATGCCAAGCATTTTGCCGGTAACGATCAGGATACCAACCGTGGTGGCATGTATACCTGGATGAATGAGCAGTCCTTGCGTGAATTGTATCTGCGCCCATTTGAGTATGTTGTAAAAGAGGGACAGACACAGGGCTTGATGGAGGCATATAACCGTATTGGTATCACAGAGTGTTCTGTCAACAAAGCATTAAATGTTAAGGTGGCACAGAAAGAGTGGGGGTTCAAGGGTATTTGCCTGACAGATGGATATTCTGTCATGATCGGATCAAACAAATACAACAATCCAGACCTACAGTTGCGTGCCGGAACAGGAATGTTGCTTTATACCGGTGGTTATGGCGGCATGGGAGGCGTATCTGATATTACGACCAAGTCCGATAAGGGTATTGAGATGTTGCATGATCTATGCCATAAAATACTTTATGTATATTGCAATTCCATAGCTTTAGACTCTGTTCGGAGTTATGCGCCGACATGGATAGCATTACTGGTTGTTGCTGATGTGGTATTGATCGGCTTGCTTTATCTGGTCATCCATTTTATGGTCTGTCCCAAAAAGCGAAAGAAAAAAGTTAGAATAGCAGAATAAGAAAAGACATAAGCCCCCAAGTCATAAGAAAACAGATGACTTGGGGGCTTATTATGTAGTCAGTAGCCAGTTTCGGGAAAACCTGCTATACTTTGAAGCATAGATATGGAAGTGGAAATTAAGGGGGATGACATGGCATACAGCAGAGAAGAAGCGGCAGATCTTATCATAAAAGCCGGACATGCTTTGGTGGAAAAGGGGCTCATTGCCCGCACCTGGGGCAATATCAGTGCCAGACTTTCGGATACGGAATTTCTGGTCACACCAAGCGGCATGGGCTATGACCGCCTGACACCGGACAAACTCGTGGTCTGCAAGATCAGGGATTGTTCTTATGAGGGGGACATCAAGCCGTCCAGTGAAAAGGGCGTTCACGGTGAGGCATACAAATACCGGCCGGATGTGAATTTTGTCATCCATACCCACCAGTTATTTGCGACTGCCGTCGGTACGACGGGAAAGAGCCTGTCGGCAAGGTCTGCGGAGGAAAGGCAGGTTTTGGGGGCGGATGTCATCAGTGCAAAGTATGCAATCTCTTCTACCAAGGCGCTGATGCGCAATGTCTCGGATGCCATTCAGAAGAATACCAAGAGCAATGCCTTTTTCATGCGCTATCACGGGGTGCTTTGTCTGGGAAAAGATTATGACCACGCCTTTGCGGTCAGTGAGACCTTGGAAGACATGTGTCGGGAGATCATCTGCCGGAAAGAGCAGCTGATCGTTGATGAAAAGCGTTTGACGGATTCGGGGCTCATCACACAAAGTCTGGGGATAAGTCCTGACGACCTAGAGGCTCTGGTGGATAAGACCGGAAAGAAAAGTCTATTGCTGGATACTTCAAAAGTGGTCGAGGATATAACAAAGACAGAGACAAAGATCTATCCGATGATCGATGATATGGCACAGATCGCAGGTGTTTCCTTTGCCTGTCTGGATCCTGCGGATGGAGCATTTCTTACCAAGGCGGAAAAGCAGTTACAAAAGAAAGCCTGTGTCTTTATCAAGGGGATCGGCGCACTTTGTCTGGCAGCGGATCCGGAGGAAGCAGAGGCGGTCGCTATGGTCTTGGAGAAGAACTGTCTGGCATATGCCTATGGGCGCAGACAGGGCGAGTACGTGCATCTGGGACTCTTGGATGCAGCCTTGCAGCGCAACACCTATGTGAAGAAATATTCCAAATTGAAATAGAGGGGCGGACATGGCAAAGAAGAAAAAGCGGATGGAGTACCGCTATTATGAAATCCCGGCAGACACCTATGTATTGCCACTGCTGGGAAAAGGCTGGGAGCAGGAATATGGCGCAGGTATTCGGGATATGCTCCATTTTCACAATTATATGGAGATCGGCTATTGTTATCACGGGGATGGAGAACTGGTCATTGAGGACAGAACCTATCACTATACAGGAAAGCAGTTTACTATCATTCCTGCCAATATTCCCCATACGACCAACAGTTTACCGGGACATATCTGCAAGTGGGAGTATCTTTTTGTAGATATTGATCGCTTTGTAAAGATGGAAATGCATCTGGATGCCTTGTTAGAGGATCGGGTGCTCAGTGTCATCAACCGGCGCGGCACCATGAAGAGTGAGCAAAATCACGGTATCATGGCGCGGCTTATCTTAAATATCATCCGGGAATACCGGGACAAGACCATCTATTATGAGGAGAGCGTGCGCGGTTATCTTTATGCCCTTGTGGTGGAGATGATGCGTCTGGCGGATGAACGCGACCGTTCCATGCATACGCATCGTGTCAATGAATATATCCGTGATGCCTTGGATTATGTAAACGCACATTACATGGAACAGGTGCGTGTGGAGGATATTGCTGAGGCAAGCGGATTGAGTGAGAGCCACTTCCGCCGTGTCTTTGAGGACGCCATGCACATGAAACCGCTGGATTATGTGAATCTGGTGCGTGTGGATAAGGCGTGCGGGCTGATGGCAAGACAGGACGTTTCCATGGAGGAGGTCAGTTTCCGGGTGGGCTATCAGACCCAGTCGACCTTCAACCGCAACTTTAAGCGTTTGACGGGTTACAGTCCAAACCAATGGAAGCATAAAGAAAATTATCAGGAGGGTATCCTGAAAAATTATCAGATCAGTGCATTAAAGGGCTGGGAAGCATGACTTCCCGGCTTTTTTCTTGTTTTGTGCAATATGTTCAAAAATTAGATATAAAATTTCTGCAAATTGTTCAAAGAGGGAAACGAGATATATGGGAAAAGTTTCTAAATGATTGATTTTGCAAAAAATAGGCGCGTTTTTAATCACAAATAATCAAATGGCTAGGTATAATAGATTTATATTCAAGCAAAGGAAATCCGAAAGACATTCACTCACACGGGTTTCCAAATAAGCGATGTTTAAAGGAGGATTTTTAATGAAGAAGAAAGTCGTTTCTTTATTGCTGGTTGGGGTACTGGCAATGTCTACATTCGTAGGATGTGGAAGTAAGGGAAGCAGTGATGCGAGCGATGACGCAAGCAGTGATGACAGCAGTGCAGCAGCAATGTATACCTCAGATGATGAGAACACATTGACCGTTGCAGCATGGGATGCAAGTTTCAACATCCCGGCAATCGAGGCAGCAGCAGAGGCATACAAGGAAAAGAATCCGGATGTCAAGATCGAGATCATCGAGCAGTCTCAGTCAAAGGACATCGAGAATGCAGTTACAACAGCAGCAGAGGCTGGTGACTACAGCAACTTACCTGATATCGTATTATTCCAGGATCATTACATTCAGCAGTATCAGGCTAACTACCCGGATGCATGGCAGGATGTTGATGATGCAGACATCGATTGGAGCGATTTCGGATCAGAGAAATTATCATTCTCTACCATCGATGGCAAGCACTATGGTGTTCCTGTAGATAACGGCACAGTCGTATTTGCATACAGAGTTGACCTCTTAGAGGAATGCGGCTACTCACTTGATGATGTTACCGGAATCACATGGGACAAATTCATCGAGATCGGTGAGCAGGTTTACAACAAGACTGGCAAGTATCTCCTTTCTATGGACGGCAGCGGAAATGACCTTCCTTACATGATGCTTCAGGCAGAAGGTGTTTCACAGTTCAAGGATGGCAAGGCTAACTTAGTTGGCAATGACACTTTGGAGAAGATCTTAGACGTAATCGAGAGAATGCAGGAAAAGAACGTATTACTTCTTGAGAACGACTGGGATGGTTACACCAACGATATCCAGAAGGATAAGGTTGCTGGTGTTATGAATGGTAACTGGATCATTCCTACTATCGAGAAGGTAGAAGAGAACTCTGGTAAGTGGGAGATTACTTCTATGCCTACATTGAGCGGCGAAGAAGGATATGCTTCTAACGGTGGTTCTTCTCTTTACATCACAGCAAACTGCAAGGGTGACAAGGTTGATCTTGCAAAAGACTTCTTAGCATACACCTTTGGTGGTGGTGAAGGTGCGATCGATACATATGACAACGCACTTCGTAACGGTGGTGTTATCACAACATGTATCTCAGCAGGTCAGTCTGAAGTATATCAGGAAGGCGTTGCTTACTTCAACGATCAGCCAATCTACGCTAAGATCGTAGAAATGGGTGCAAATGTTAAGACTGTTGAACAGAGCGATTTCCACTATACACTTCGTGAGAAGTTGTCAGCAGCGATCACAAACATCCACAACGGAACATCTATTAAGGATGCAATCCAGCAGACACAGGATGATATCGACTTTGCAATGGAAGAGTAATTCCATACATTATATCTAAAAAAAGCGGGGAGTCGGATCTTTCGACTCCCCGTTTTCCATAAAAAACCTCAATGAAATCAAAAAAAGGGGGGCTTAACTTGAGCAAGCAGCATAAGAGTTTGAACATACAGGGTAAACAACAGAGAGCAGGCTGGATCTTCCTGGCACCTGCAGCGATCATGATCGCCGTCTTTAGTTTTTGGCCGATGATTCAGGCTTTCATTACATCATTTACAACAGGAACCGGTGTCAACCAGAAGATGGCGGATCCTATTTTTTACAACTACACGCGTATGTTTGCCGACCGGACATTCCTTCGTTCTGTAGGCAATACATTCCTCTATCTGGCGATTGAAGTGCCGATTATGTTAGTGCTGGCAATTCTTTTGGCACAGTTACTCAACAACCGAGATCTCAAATGTCGTGGGCTTTTCCGTACCATGGTATTCTTACCATGTGCAACAGCACTGGTATCTTATGCATTGATCTTTAAATCACTCTTTGCATTAGATGGCTTGATCAATACGATTTTTGTTAATCTTGGTATCCTTGAGACTAATTACAACTTCCTTGGCAATACCGGAAGTGCAAGAGCCATCATCATCATTGCTTTGATCTGGAGATGGACGGGTTACAACATGGTATTCTATCTGGCAGGACTTCAGAATATCGAATATTCCGTATATGAAGCAGCCAAGATCGATGGTGCGAATGGTTGGAAGACATTCTGGAAGATCACAGTTCCGCTTTTGATGCCGACCATCGTTATGACCGTTATCATGTCAATCAATGGTACCTTACAGTTGTTTGATGAATCTGTAAACCTGACACAGGGCGGACCTGCATATTCGACCATGACCATGTCACATTACATTTACAACAATGCATTTGGTCAGGGTGTTGGTAAGTTTGGATATGCATCAGCAATGTCCTTCTTCATCTTTATTTTGGTTGCTATCCTATCCGCAATCAGTATGAAAGTAGGTGATAATCGTGACTAATAAAAAGAACTCTTCCGCTATCCAGCGCAGACTGATACCAACTTATATTTTTCTGATTATCGTATCCTTTATTTCGGTATTCCCGTTATATTGGATGATCGCAGCAGCAACCAACCGTTCTGTCGATGTCGCAAGAGGTAAGATCACTTTTGGTTCCTATGCTTTGGAGAATTTCCAGCATCTGACAGCACAGACAGATCTGTGGGGAGCACTGGGCAACTCCTTCTTTTATGCGATCATACAGACAGTCGTTGCTTTGTTTATCTGCTCTTTAGCAGGATTTGGTTTTGAATTGTATCATGACAAGGGAAAGGATAAAGTATTTTCTATCCTGCTTCTTGCAATGATGATCCCACAGGTGGCAACCATGATCCCACTCTTTAAGATGATCTCATCTGCAGGCCTTTTGAATACGGTATGGGCATTTATCCTGCCGAGTATTTCAACACCGTTTTTGATCATGATGTTCCGTCAGAACTCACGAAACTTCCCGATCGATATCATGGAAGCAGCGCGACTTGATGGACTTTCCGAGTTCCAGATCTATTTCCGTATGTATATGCCGGTCATGAAGTCTACCTATGCAGCAGCAGCAGTTATCACTTTCATGAATGCATGGAACTCTTATCTGTGGCCAAAGGTTGTTATGGCGGATACCAGAGCACAGACCATGCCGATGTTGATCGCCAACCTGGCTAGCGGATACACCGTAGATTATGGAATGCTCATGATGGGCGTATTATTCTGTTCCATCCCGACCATGATCATCTTCTTCGTATTGCAGAAGCAGTTCGCAGAAGGTATCACAGGTTCTGTAAAATAAGTTTGGCAGGTCAGTCCTGCTATGATGTTTGATTAAAGTTAAGCGAAGGTAATGAATATGGCAGAATTTCGATATAGTATCATAAAAAATCCTGAGATCTTTATGGAAAACCGTTTGCCGGCGCATTCCGATCATGCATATTATCGCAGTGAGGAAAGCGCCCAGGCAGGATGTTCCGATTTCAGGGAATCATTAAACGGTATTTGGAAATTCTCCTATGCAAAAAATATCTCATCTGCAATCGTAGGCTTCGAAAAAGAGGACTACGATTGCAGGACTTGGGATGATATCCGAGTGCCGGCACATATTCAGATGGAAGGATATGACACACCGCAATATGCCAACACCCAGTATCCGTGGGATGGAAGACAGGCAGTTCTGCCGGGAGAGATTCCGGAGGAATTCAATCCGGTAGGGTCATATGTCAAATATTTTGAAGTGCCGGAGAGCATGGAGAATGGTCCGGTATATATTTCTTTCCAAGGTGTAGAAAGTGGTATGGCATTGTGGCTGAACGGTCATTATGTCGGATATAGTGAAGATTCTTTCACACCATCTGAATTTGAACTGACACCGTATCTTACAAAGGGCACCAACAAATTAGCCGTACAGGTCTACAAGTGGACGGCAGGTTCCTGGTGCGAGGATCAGGATTTCTTCCGATTCTCCGGTATTTATAGGGATGTGTATCTCTATACGATACCAAAAGTTCACATTCACGATATGAAGTTAAAGACTGTCCTTGACAGTGAGTACAAGGATGCTGTCTTACAGTTAGATTTAGAGGCTACCGCAGATGGCAAGGCAGAGATCTGTCTGTCAGATGACGAGGTAGAAATGGTCATGACAGTGGATCTTAGCAAGGGTTCCAACCATATGGAAATGCCTGTGAAAGGTCCGTCTCTTTGGAGTGCGGAGGATCCGTATCTGTATGATCTGACCATCCGCCTTACGGATCCGGCTGGATCTTTGGAGGAAGTGGTCAAGGAACGTGTAGGTTTCCGCAAGTTTGAAATGAAGAACCGTATGATGCATATCAACGGCAAACGTATTGCATTTTACGGTGTCAATCGTCATGAATTCAGTGCAGACCGTGGCAGAGCCATTACGGAGGATATCATCTTAAAAGATATTATCACCATGAAGCAGCACAATATCAATGCGGTCCGTACCTGCCACTATCCAAATCAAAGCGCCTTGTATCGGCTTTGCGATGAGTATGGATTGTATGTGATCGACGAGACCAATCTGGAAACGCATGGTACATGGAATGCACACCAGATGGGACTGATTGACAGAGATTTTGTAGTGCCGGGAGACAGACCGGAATATCAGGAGTTGATCTTAGATCGTGCCAGAAGTATGTTTGAGCGCGACAAGAATCATCCATCGGTTGTGATCTGGTCCTGTGGTAATGAATCCTTCGGTGGCAAGGATATCTTGGAAATGAGCAAGGCCTTCCACAAGTGGGATGATACCAGACTGGTGCATTATGAGGGTGTCTGGTGGGATCCGCGTTATCCGGAGACAACGGACATGGTAAGTTCCATGTATACACCGGCAGCAGAGATTCGGGAGTATTTAAAGAAGCATCGCGATAAGCCTTATATTCTCTGTGAATATACACACGCTATGGGCAATTCCTGCGGCGCTATGCACAAATATACAGACCTTATGGAAGAGGAACCGCTTTTCCAGGGTGGTTTTATCTGGGATTATATCGACCAGTCGCTGACAAAGAAAGACCGTTACGGCAATGAATATCAGGCATACGGCGGTGACTTTGGCGAGCGTCCGTGCGATTACAATTTCAGTGGCAATGGTATCTGCTATGGCAAGGACAGAGATCCATCGCCAAAGATGCAGGAAGTCAAGTACAACTATCAGCCAATGGCGATCGAGATCCATGATCGTATCGCGATTATCCACAACAAGCAACTCTTTACCAACACGAATGTATATGATGCGATCGTGACTTTGGAAAAAGAGGGACAACTGGTGGATCAGCAGGTCATGACGATCGATGTCGATCCTTTGGAAAAGAAAAAGATCGACTTGGACCTTTCGGTTCCGACAGTCGGCGAATATGTTTTGACCTTATCCTTTGTGTTGCGCGAGGATACCCCTTGGGCAAAGAGAGGACATGAAGTGGCATACGGACAGGAAGTGTTGGGACATATGCCGGAGCAAGCACCATCTGACAGACCATATCAGGTGACAAGAGGATGGCACAATATCGGCGTCAAGGGTCAGGATTTTGAAGTTTTATTCTCCGTATTGCATGGAGGACTGGTGTCCTATAAATATGGTGGGGTAGAAATGCTCAAGGCTATTCCAAAACCGAATTTCTGGCGTGCACTTACGGATAATGATGTGGCAAACCTCTTGCCATTCCGGGCAGGACAGTGGAAGATCGCAAGCATGTTTTCTTCTTATAAATATGAGCATGGCCGTGCGGCTACCGACTGTACCTTGGAGGAAGCCGAAGATCATATGACAGTGACCTACACCTATCATTTGCCGGTCAAACCGCAGATGGATTGTCAGGTGGCATACAGTGTCTATGGTGATGGTGAGATCAAGGTCGACATGGCCATGGATCCGTCCGCAGAAGTCGGCGAGTTGCCGGAATACAGCCTGCTCTTTACCATGGATGCAGATTATGACAATCTGACTTGGTACGGTTTGGGACCGGAAGAGACTTATGTTGATAAGTGCCACGCAAAACTGGGACTTTACAGCAATAAAGTGGCTGACAATATGGCAAAATATCTGGTTCCGCAGGAATGTGGCAACAAGGTGGGAGTCCGCTATGCAAAGGTGACAGACGAAAAAGGCAGAGGTCTTTTGTTCCGGGGCGACAAATTGCATTTTTCAGCCCTGCCGTATTCACCGCATGAGTTGGACAATGCCCTGCATGCGACAGAACTTCCGCCGGTACACAATACTTTCATCCGTGTCGGCTTAGAGCAGATGGGTGTTGCGGGAGACGATACCTGGGGTGCACTGACGCATCCGGAATATCTGATCGACAACAGCAAAAAATTGACATTGACATTCTCTTTCCGAGGCATATAGAAAAGAGAGTTTTAGCAAATGCTCTCACGAAGGTGGGAGCGTTTGTTTTGTTTAGGAGGGACTTATGGACTTAGACAAGATTTTATATGGTGGCGATTACAATCCGGAGCAGTGGTTAGACCGTCCGGATATTTTAGAGGAAGATATTGCCATGATGAAAGAGGCACATATCAATACCGTGACCTTGGGGGTATTTTCCTGGTCGACTTTGGAGCCGGAAGAAGGAAAATACAATTTTGACTGGCTGGATCATATCATGGATCGTCTGGATGATGCGGGTATCTCTGTGATCCTTGCGACTCCATCCGGGGCAAGACCGCAGTGGCTGGCAGAAAAGTACCCGGAGGTTCTGCGTGTGAATGAAAGGCGGGAGCGGGCACTTTATGGCTATCGCCATAATCACTGCTATACCTCTCCGGTCTATCGGGAAAAGGTGCGTGCTATCAATACGGAATTAGCGAAACGTTACGGCAAAAGAAAACAGGTCATCCTTTGGCATATTTCCAATGAATATGGTGGCGAGTGCCATTGTCCCCTTTGCCAGCAGGCATTCCGTGACTGGGTAAAAGAGAAATATAAGACACTTGAGGCATTAAATAAAGCATGGAGTACGACTTTCTGGAGCCATACCTACCAGTCTTTCGACCAGGTAGAAAGCCCGTCACCACTGGGTGAGACTTTTTTGCATGGTTTAAATCTGGATTGGAAACGTTTTGTCAGTGAACAGACAGGCGACTTTATCGTGGAGGAGATCAAAGCACTCCGGGATGCCGGATCGACGATCCCGACAACCATCAATATGATGCATGATTTCTATGGGCTCAACTATCATCAGTTGGCAAAACTCATAGATGTGGTATCTTGGGATACTTATCCGACCTGGCACAAAAAACAGGAGATCATTACGGCTACGGACAATGGATTTTGGCATGATTTTATGCGGTCTTTAAAGAACCAGCCATACCTGATGATGGAGTCCTGCCCGTCCAGTACCAACTGGCAGCCGGTCAGCAAACTGAAAAGACCGGGCATGTTGGATGCCCAGTCTATGCAGGCGATCGCCCATGGATCTGACAGTGTACTTTATTTCCAGATTCGTCAGAGCCAGGGGGCGTCCGAGAAATTTCATGGTGCCGTGATCGATCATTACGGCGGCAGGGACACCCGCGTTTTTCAAGAGGTGACCAAGGTCGGTGAGGAACTGGACGCTATCCGTGAATTAGTGGGATCGACTACACGGGCAGAGGTCGCTGTGATCTATGACATAGAGAACCGTTGGGCGATGGAGGATGCACAAGGTCCGAGAAATGCCGGCTTGCATTATGTAGAGACAGTGCAGAAATCCTACTTTGCTTTCCGAAAACTTGGCTTAAATGTGGATGTGATCAACATGGATCACGCTTTTAACGGATACAAGATCTTAGCAGCACCGATGGCATATATGTTCCGCGAGGGCTTTGCGGAGAGAGTCCGTGATTTTGTGGCAAAGGGCGGTATTTTTATCACGACCTATCATTCCGGTATCGTGGATGCGACGGATCGCTGCTATCTGGGAGCAACACCGGCAGGACTTACGGATGTGCTGGGACTGCGCCAGACCGAGATCGATGGCTTATATGATGGTGAGGTCAATCAACTTGTGCCGGAAGACCGCAGTATCTTTGCAACCCAGATTTCATACGAGAGCAAGTATCTGTGTCAACTGATCCGTGTGACCAGTGCGAGAGTCTTGATGACCTATGGTACAGATTTTTATCAGGGACAGCCGGCGGTGACCTTCCAGCCATATGGCATGGGCTATGGCTATTATATTGGAGCAGATGTGGAGCAGTCCTGCTATGATGATCTCTATAAGCGCATCGTGGAACTCTCCCGTGTGCGCAAGCCGTTTAACTATATCCCGGAGGGTGTGGAGGTGACGACACGCAGTAAAGATGGATGTGACTATGTGATCTTACAGAACTTCTCTGCCATGAACCAGCATGTAGAACTCGGTGAGGGCGAGTTGCTTTTGGGTGGTCGGAGTGGTAAAATATCACCTTACGAGACTATTATTTTACGGAGGGATAAAAAGTGATCTACCAGGATGTATATATAGAGAAATCTGTTCATAGAAAGGCACCGGCAGTTACCAAGATCTACAATGTGCTTATGATCATGATCACGGTTTTCATGGCATTCAACTTTGTTTTTGTGGACTACAAGGTGTTTGGTATTCCCTTGATCGTTATGATCATCGCCTGCTATTTTGTAACACAGAATACCAAGATAGATTTTGACTATACCTATACCAATGGTATCTTGGAGATCACCAAGATCAAACGTAAGACCAAGCGACAGGAGTTGATCTCCTGTGAGATGAAAGACCTTGTGGTTGTGGCGCGTTCCAAGACAGAGCCGGTACAGCCATACATTGGAAGGAATATGAAAACTTATGATTGTCTTTCCCATGACCCGGCGGTGACGTATTATACAATGATCATCCGGGATCCGGATATGGGAAATGAGAACAAGGTCTTGTTTGAGCCGGGGCAGGATCTGCTTGAGGCAATGCAGCGGATCGCGCCGGACAAGGTACATATATAAAAGTAAATGGAAGGAGAATGAGACATGGACGCAAAGGATTTGCGAGCAAAATTTGAAGAGATCTACGGAGACGGTGGGGATATCCGCGAGTATTTTGCACCGGGACGTGTAAATCTGATCGGAGAGCACACGGATTATAATGGAGGTCATGTTTTCCCATGTGCTCTTACCATTGGTACTTATGGTGTGGCGAGAAAGAGAGAGGATGACAAGATCCATTTCTTCTCAGCCAATCTGGAGGACTGCGAGGTTGTAGAAGTATCTTTGTCAGACCTCAGTTACCAGAAAAGATACAGTTGGGCGAATTATCCACTGGGTGTCGTCTGGGCATTTGACGGCAAGGGAAAGAAGATGACACAGGGCTTTGATATGGCGATCTGGGGAAATATCCCAAACGGATCCGGTCTTTCTTCTTCCGCTTCATTAGAGGTACTGACCGGAACCATCCTGCGTGACCTTTATGGATTTGATGACCTTACCATGACAGATCTTGCTTTGATCGGTCAGTATTCTGAAAATAATTTCAATGGCTGTAATTGTGGTATTATGGACCAGTTTGCAGTTGCCATGGGCAAAAAGGATTGTGCGATCTTTCTTGATACAAGCGATCTTTCCTATGAATATGCCAAGATTGCTTTGCCGGATGCCAAGATCGTCATTACAAACAGTAAGGTAAAGCACAGTCTGGTGGATGGTCAGTACAACAAGCGCCGTGAGGAGTGTGCACAGGCACTGACGCAGTTGCAGACGGTCGTTGACATCAAGAGCCTGGGTGAATTGGATAACGAAGGCTTTGAAAAGTACAAGGATGTCATCACAGATGAGGAGTGCAAGAAGCGCGCCCGCCATGCGGTTGCAGAGAATCAGCGTACCATTGAGGCGGTTGCTGCCTTAAAGGATAATGATGTTGAAAAGTTCGGCAAACTCATGAATGCATCCCATGTATCCCTGCGCGATGATTACAAGGTATCCTGTGAGGAGATCGATATCTTGGTTGATCTGGCGTGGTCTGTTGACGGCGTGGTTGGATCCCGTATCACAGGAGGCGGATTCGGTGGTTGTACCGTCAGCATTGTCAAGAATGACGCGGTAGATGCCTTTATGGAAAAAGTCGGTGCCGGTTACAAGGAAAAGACCGGTATTGATGCAGAATTTTATGTGGTAGACATCGGCGACGGTGCCAGAAGAACCGTATAAGAGAATTACTTAGAAGATATAGAAAACCCGGACAGGTAAATTGCCTTGTCCGGGATTTTTTGCGCAATTAGGAGATGCCTATGCTGTTTCGCCATCTTTATGCATGAGATAAGTCGAGATCATAAGTGCCATCTTACAGACCACGGCATCATCAAACTTGCGGATGTCCAAGCCGGTCAACTGTTCGATCTTGTCCAAGCGGTAGATCAGGGTGTTGCGGTGCAGATAGAGATTTCTGGCGCACTCTGCAATGCTAAGCCCTGAGTCTAAAAATGTATGGATGGTATGCAGGGTCTCATCATCCATATCCGACAGGTGGAGTCCGTGAAAATGATCGTGCAGGTATTCTTCGCAGGTCTCAACCGGTAGTTGATAGACCAGTTTGCCAAGCCCAAGATCCTGTGCCCAGTGGATGTGTTCGGTGTCTGAAAAAATATTGCCGATCTCCATAGCAGAGGAGATGTTGAGAAAAATGCCGGGCAACTGGTCTAAGGATGTGGCAACACGGTCATAGGCAAAGTGCAGGGAGATCATGGCTTCTGCCTCCAGAGTGCCCTGCATATCAAAGAGCATCCGGCGGAGCGTCTCTGGGGACGGCTCCTGCGGCAGTTGACGGATGAGTGCCATATGGCATTCGTCGGTCTGGATCAGGGTGTCCGCACCGGAAGAGAAGAACTGGGCAAAGATGGACTGTTCCATGGAAGAGATCGCCTGTCTGCTCTCCAGAAGAACCGGGAAAAAGTAGCCGTTTTTCTCCAGATGAAAACGGTGGATCCCCTCAGCAATCTCCCGGTCGGATAAAAGTC
>CAVGHS010000029.1:0-919 GCA_963629085.1 bacterium | reverse complement strand
CCGCGCAGGAAGCCTTCTTTGGAGGTAGTGGTGTGTCCGGCACGGAGCATATTTTTTAGGGTGATGAGCAATTCTTCATCATCGATCTGGCTGTCCGTGATGGCAAAACGGATGCCTGTCTGATTTTGTATCTGGTCTAATAATTCCTCGATCTCTTCTGCGATTGTCATGATCTCTCCTCAATAAAAATCATCTGTCTTTTTATAGATATTTTAACGTTTGTACAAGCACTTCGTCAACCAAGTTAAAGTGACGAACATCCCTTGTTTATTTTGGTTAGTTTAACGATGACAGGAGAGAGGGGATTTCCTATAATGAGTACATGAGTTGGCGAATAGTGCTTATACCAATCAGAAAGGAGATTTCGTATGACTTCAGTTACTGTTAATATCAATTCGATTGACAAGGTAAAGCGTTTTGTCAGTGCAATCACATCTTTTGACAATGATTTCGATCTGGTATGCGATCGTTATGTGATTGATGCAAAGTCTATCATGGGTATCTTCAGTCTGGATCTTTCCAAGAACCTGACATTGAATATCCAAAAGGATGACAATCTGGATGCTGTTTTGGCAGCCATCGACGAGTTCATCGTGAAATAATGACAGAAGATTTTTAGTATTGAAGAGAGGTTTTTATTATGGCAAGCATTTCATTAAAGAACATCAACAAAGTATATCCGAATGGTTTCCACGCTGTTAAGGATTTCAATCTTGACATTGAGGACAAGGAATTCATCATTTTCGTAGGACCATCCGGATGTGGTAAGTCTACTACCCTTCGTATGGTAGCAGGTCTTGAGGATATTTCCAGCGGTGATCTTTTGATCGACGGCAAGCGTATGAATGACGTAGAGCCAAAGGATCGTGATATCGCAATGGTATTCCAGAACTACGCTTTGTATCCACATATGACCGTA
>CAVGHS010000028.1:11253-23309 GCA_963629085.1 bacterium | reverse complement strand
GACTTGTGCAGACCCAGTACAAAAAGGATCAGTGCAACCACCATCAAGACCAGAGCCAGTGCCTGTGATACCGGAAATCCGGTCACCCACATCTTCAACTGGTCAGTACGCAGTCCTTCGATCCAGAAGCGTCCCAGCCCATAAAAGAGGAGATAAAAATAGAAGAACTCTCCATGAAACTTCTTGTGTTTTGTCATTGCCAGAATAAAGATCAAAAGTGCCAGATTCCAGAGGGATTCATACAAGAAAGTCGGGTGTACCTGCACATAGGTCACGCCATCTGCCACCCTGGCATGTGCCAGCATATCCTGGGTAATGTCATCCATGGACCGCACGGCATTTAGGGGCAGTTCCATGGCAAAGAGTCCATCCGTGTATTGTCCAAAGGCTTCTCTGTTAAAGAAGTTGCCCCAGCGTCCCAAGATCTGTCCCACCAGAAGTCCCGGTGCAGCCAGATCGGCAAATTGCAAAAATGGGATCTTTTTTATCCGACACATGATGTAGGCTGTCAGGATTCCGGCAAGCACACCGCCATAAATGGCAAGACCGCCCTGTCTGATATTAAAGACCGACAGCAGATTATCCTTATAATAATCCCAGGCAAACGCCACATAATAGATCCTCGCACCGATCACTGCAAAAATAATGGTAAAAATGCAGATATCCAGACACTGATCCGGGTCAAGTCCGTCTTTTTTCGCCCGGTGTAAGATCAGGGAAACCCCCAGCAGCATACCAAGCGCAATGATCATGCCGTAATAAGCAATCGTAATGCCAAAGACATTTATATTCTTTCCTACATGCTCCAGATAGATATGTAGGTTTGGGAAATTGATATCCATATTCATTTTAAAAATCCGCCTTTCCTTTTCCTATTTCCATACTCTAGCACATTTTTTATCATAGAAAAAGACCCGCAAAAAAACTTGCGGATCTTTTTCATCTTTTTTCTTATTTCATAGCAAAACTTGCGCACATGGTCTGTCCGACACCGGTACTGTCAGCAATATCCACACTTCCTGCCTCACACTTGCCACAGGTATTGTAATGACAGTTCTTGGCATCACAGGTGATCTCGGTCACACCATCCGGTTCTCCTGCTCTGTTGCAGGCACATCCGTCTTTGCCCACCTCATAGTTACCGCAATATGTCTCATCACTCTTCTTTGCGCTGGTACCTTCTACCGTGATCCCCGCTCTCGCGCACATCTTGTCTGCATTGTAACGGCACTCTGTCGCTCTACAATCTAATTGTGTCATACAAAAAACTCCTTTCCCGCCATAGGGCGAATGCAAAAATAGCAGCCTGCTATATGCAAGCTGCTATACTATTATGTCCTCTTGACATTCTCCTATGCGATGGAGACGATTGTATTTTAAAAAGCGCAATTTTAAATAATGAGCATGGCATCACCAAAACTAAAGAAGCGATAGCGTTCTCTTACTGCTTCCTCATAGGCTGCCATAACGTGGTCTCTGCCGGCAAGTGCCGACACCAGCATGACAAGCGTGGATTCCGGCAGATGGAAATTCGTGATCAGTCCGTCGATGACCTTGAACTGATAGCCCGGATAGATGAAAATGTCTGTCCAGCCGCTCTTTGCATGCAGGGTACCGTCCGCTTCTGCCGCCGATTCCAGGGTTCTCGTGCTGGTCGTACCGACGGAAATGATGCGTCCGCCGTTTTTCCTGGTCGTATTGATCAATTCTGCCGCTTCTTCCGAAATCTGGAAAAATTCGGAATGCATATGATGATCTAAGACATCATCCACCTTGACCGGGCGGAAGGTGCCAAGTCCCACATGCAGGGTGACCTCCGCAATGGATACCCCCATATCACGGATCTCCTGCAAGAGTTCTTTTGTAAAATGCAGACCTGCCGTCGGTGCTGCCGCAGAGCCGTCATATTTAGCATAGACGGTCTGATAGCGGTTCTTATCCTTGAGTTCATGTGTGATATAAGGTGGTAGAGGCATCTGTCCCAACTGATCCAGGATCTCCTCGAAAATGCCTTCGTAAGAGAAACGGATCAGGCGGTTGCCCTCATCCACGATGTCAATGACCTCGCCCTTTAAGAGTCCACCGCCAAAGGTCAGGTGGGTACCGATCCTTGCCTTTTTGCCCGGTTTTACCAGAGTCTCCCAGACATCATCGCTTTTCCGCTTCAAGAGCAGGATCTCGACCTTGCCCCCGGTCTCTTCGCGCTCCCCATACAAACGCGCCGGTATGACCTTGGTGTTATTGATGACCAGACAATCGCCCGGTCTTAAATATTCCTTGATATCATAAAAATGGCGATGCGTCACATCGCCACTTTTTTTATCAAGGATCATAAGTCTCGAATTTGATCTCTTTTCCAGAGGATTCTGTGCGATCAGTTCCTCCGGAAGATCATAATAAAAGTCTTTTACATCCATTTTCTTTTTCCTTAATTACTTTCTCAACTGAATGCCCATAACTTCCAGTGCCTTTAAGATGCGGTTCATGGCAGCCGTGATATCTTCTTCCTCCAAGTTCTTATCTTTTGCCCTAAAGGTCAAAGAATATGCAACAGACTTGTGTCCCTTCAAGATCTGGTTGCCTTCGTAAATATCAAAGAGTTCATAAGACTCTAAGTAATTGCCACCCTTAGCCTCAAAGACTTCCTCGATCTGTCCGACCAGGATCTCCTTCGGAACCACCATACTGATATCTCTTGTTGCAGCCGGGAACTTGGCAATGCCTTCGTACTTCTTGTCAAAGGATACAAATTCCATCAGAGCCGGCATATCGACAACTGCGATATAGGTGCGCTCTTTCATGCCATAGTTTGCACATACCTTCGGGTGTACCTCTCCCAGGTAACCGATGACCTTGTCCTGATAAAGGACATTTGCCTGACGACCCGGATGTAAGAATTTCTTACCGGATGCCGGATCATAAGTCAGTTTTGCATCCATGCCAAGTTGCGAAGTGATCTCCTCAATGACACCCTTCATGGTAAAGAAATCGCCCTCGCCATACATCCCCAGTGTCAACTGCATTCTTTCTTCCGGCAGTTCGGTCAGTGGCAACTGTTTTGGCAGATAGATATTTCCCATTTCAAACAAACGCACGTCCTTATTACGACGGTTGGCGTTGGTTGCTAAAGAGGTCATCATGCCGTTCAAAGAAAGGGTACGCATGATACTAAAGTCCTCACCCAACGGATTGGAGATCACGATCGCCTGGCGAAGAACATCCTCTTTATCTAAAAGCAACTTGTCGAATACCTTCGGACTTTCAAAGGAATAGGTCATGCCTTGGGAAAATCCGCAGAACTGTGCTACATTGCGCACGATCTTTTCTACCTTTAACTTCTCTGAAAGACGACCGGTGGTTGCCTCTCCGCTTGGCAGTGAAGTCGGGATCTTGTCATAGCCGTAGAAACGGGCAACTTCTTCTGCGAGATCGGCATAACTTTCCAGATCCTGTCTCCATGACGGTACCAATACCTCATTGGTCTTTTCGTCATAGCCTAAGTCCAGACGTTTGAAGTATTCTAACATTTCTTCCGGTGAAATGTCGGTTCCCAGCATGTGATTGTATTTATCCGGCTCAAACGGCAGCCGTCTGCCTTCCATCTTTTTGGTGTAAATATCGATAGCACCGCCAACGACCTGACCTGCGCCCAGTTCTTCTACCAACTGACAGGCGCGTTCCATAGCCTCCATGGCATTGTTTGGATCCAGTCCCTTTTCAAACTTGCCGGATGCGTCGGTACGCAGTCCCACACGCTTGGAAGAAAGGCGGATATTGGTTCCGTCAAAGCATGCAGCCTCGAATAACATGGTAGAAACATTGTCTGTGATCATGGAGTTTTCACCACCCATGATACCGGCGATACCAATGGCTTTCTCGCCATCACAGATCATAAGTACATTTTCATCCACATTTCTTTCCTGTCCGTCCAAGGTCACGAAAGTCTCACCTGCATTGGCACGGCGGACTCTGATTTCATGTCCTTCGATCGTATCCATATCATAAGCATGCATCGGCTGACCGTATTCTTCCATCACATAGTTTGTGATATCGACAATATTGTTGATCGGACGGATGCCCTGTGCACGCAGACGTCTCTGCATCCATTCCGGTGAAGGAGCGATCTTGATATTCTTTACCACTCTTGCCGTATAGCGTGGGCAGAGGTCTGTCGCTTCCACGGACACCTTGATATAGTCGTTGACATCCTCATCGTTGCCCGTCTTGGTAACAACCGGTGGAACAAATTCTTTTTTGAAGGTTGCTGCTGCTTCTCTTGCAATACCAAGCACAGCAAAACAATCTACACGGTTGGATGTGATCTCGTATTCTACCACAGCATCATCCAGTCCCAATACCTTGACAGCATCGGCTCCCACCTGGGTATCCTCCGGAAAAATATAAATGCCGTATTCCGGTGCTTCCGGGAACATATTGCGGTCTGAACCAAGTTCTTCGATCGAGCACATCATACCGTAAGACTCTACACCACGCAATTTGCCTTTCTTGATCTTGATGCCGCCCTCGGTCTTTTCACCGTCATGTCCGCCGGCAACGCGTCCGCCGTCTAAGACAACCGGTACCTTTGCACCCTCATAAACATTTGGTGCACCGGTCACGATCTGGATAGTCTCGCTTCCGACATTGACCTGACAGATGACAAGTTTGTCTGCATCCGGGTGCTTTTCGATCTTTTCGATCTGTCCGACTACGATCTTTTCCAGATCCTTGTCCATACATTCATAAAACTCTACCTTGGAGCCTGACAAAGTCATAGCATCCATAAATTCCTGAGGCGTTGCTTCCAGCCCCGGTACTAAATCTTTGATCCAATTTAATGATGTTCTCATGCTATTTCTTCCTCCTACTCCTAGAACTGCTTCAAGAAACGATCGTCGTTCTCATACAAGAGTCTCATGTCGTCAATTTCATACTTCAAAAGGGTAATACGCTCCAGACCAAGTCCGAAAGCAAATCCCTGATATTCATTCGGATCGATACCACTCATCTTGAGCACTTTTGGATGCACCATACCGCAGCCTAAGATCTCGATCCAGCCCTCGCCCTTACAGAAACGGCAGCCCTTGCCGCCACACTTGAAGCAGGAAACGTCCATCTCTGCACTCGGCTCGGTAAATGGGAAATGATGTGGACGGAACTTGACCTTGGTATCCGCGCCAAACAACTGCTTTACGAACTCCTGCAAGGTTCCCTTTAAGTCTGCAAAGGTAATATTTTTATCAATGACCATCCCCTCGATCTGATGGAAAGAAGGAGAATGGGTTGCATCTACTTCATCGGAACGGAAAACGCGTCCCGGTGCGATCATACGGATCGGCAGTTTGCCCTTTTCCATGACACGCACCTGTACCGGCGAGGTCTGTGTACGGAGCAAAATGTCTTTATTGATATAGAAGGTATCCTGCTCATCCTTTGCCGGATGGTTTGCCGGGATATTGAGTGCCTCAAAGTTATAGTAATCGTATTCTACTTCCGGTCCTTCTACGACTTCGTAGCCCATGCCAACGAAAATATCTTCTACTTCCTGTAAGACATTGGTGTTTGGATGTAAGTGTCCGATCTTTGCCTTCTTTGCCGGAAGGGTCACATCAATGACTTCGGATCTGAGACGATGGTCTAATTCCGCTTCTTCCATACGTTCCTTTGCCTCTGCGAGTTTTTCCTCGATGGCACTTCTGGTCTCATTGACCAGTTGTCCGACTGCCGGTCTGTCCTCCGGCTTGACATCCTTCATGGACTTTAATACAGCGGTCAGTTCGCCCTTTTTTCCAAGTACTGCCACACGCACATCGTTGAGTGCAGACATTTCTTCTGCTGCATCGATCTGTTCCATGGCTCTTTTTGTGATTTCCTGTAACTTATCTTTCATTTCTATCTCCTTTGCTTTATTTTCTCCTTAAAAATCTGTTTTGCGCGCATACGCATGGGCACGTCGGTACTTTTGTGTCATCGGGATTTCAGCGGATTTCCTATTACACAAAAAAAGCGGAGGCTCCATCCCATAGGGACGAAGTGACTCCGCGTTACCACCCTGATTCCAGATTGCTCTGACTCTCATATGCTTAACGTGCACTACCCGTCGCGACCTACTGATAAATTCAATCACGCGGCTCCTGCGGGAAATTCACACATCACCTTACCTTAGACGGGCTTTCAGCCGATGACCCATCCTCTCTGAAAAAAGTATGACCTGCTACTGTACGCATTCAATGCCTTTAACATCTGACATTCTAGCATAGCCTGAAAAAAACATCAAGATTTATTTCTCATACGAAAGGCTTTCCATTTATCCTGCACTTTTCCCATCTGCTTGCGCATAAATCTTCCCAAGACTTCTGCGAAAAAGACATTTGCCTCCGCACACATGAACATGATATACATACACGAATACAGCCAGAACATCATGAGCACGATCGTCGACATACTGCCGTAAATGGAAAAACGATCGTAAAAATTCACATACAAAGATAAGAAGATGGAAAATACATACCAGATCGCCGCACAGATCAGTGCGCCCGGGATCTGTGTATAAGCCTTGATCTTCTTATTTGGCAGAGTCGTAAAAAGCCAGACAAAAAGCCCGGTCAGTATGGCAAAGACCACCAGCCCTCGGATCAGCGGACGGACACTGACAATGGCTACCAAAATGCCCCAGACGCCAAACGCCTGATCCAAAAGGCTCTGGATGTATTCGGTAAATACCATGAGGATCAGCACGATGATAATGGCAAAAATGAATACGATCGTATAGACGATCGCCCAAAAACGGACAACGAACCAGTTTCTGGTCTCATCAATGCCGTTTAGGACATTCATGCCTGCCGTCATATATTGCAGTGCCTTTCCTGCCGCCCACAAGGCAACGATCGCCGTGAGGGATATGATCCCGACCGGCCGGGAATAGACCTCGTTTAAGATCGGCTGCAAGAGCGGTTCGATGTATTTTGGCATGGCTTTGCAGAGCAGGTCTGTGACATATTCCTGTGAGATCGTTGTGTACTGTAACAAAGAAGTAAACACCATCAGAAAAGGAATTGCCGACATAATGATAAAAAATGCCGCCTGCGCTGCGAAAGCACCGATATTATCTCTTTTACATTTGTCCAGATATGTCTTGACATATCCGATCACCATCCATATCATAATCTATCCTCTATCTTAATATACCTGCTGCAGACCTGTGCCCTGATAAAAATATCCCAGGATGTCCGTATAAGCATAACCGGCTGCCGCCAGGGCTTTGGCTGCATTCTGGCTCATACCTACACCATGTCCGAAACCACCGCCATAGACTAAGAACTTCCCGTCTCCCTGCTTTTCGACAGAGATTGCTGCACTCGGAAGTGTGCTGACGCTGTCTAATCTCTCCTGATCCTGCAAGATGACATAGCCACACAGATCGCCCAAGATCTGCCGGATATGTAACTGGTCCTCTATCTCTACTTTTCCCTCTGAAAAGACAATACTGATACACATGGCTGCACCGCCGGAATTGCGTTTTTCTACGGTGATATTCTTGATCTGTCCCAATGCCTTATCGTCTGTCAAAGACGTATCTGTGATCTTCTTTTTCATCTTTTTGTCGCAGGAGATGCTGTCATCTGCGGCAAGATAGCCCTGCAAATGTGTCCGCAGTCCGGAAAGATCATCCCCTGACAGACTTGCCTGCCAGCGGAAATAGCGTTCGTTTGCCTCATAGGCATGCTCGTCCCCACTGCGCAGATAAGTATCAAAATCCTGCCCGCTTTCCTGCAGACCGATATAGCCGGTATGAAAGATGCTATGATCCATATTACCAAAAAGCGTACCATCCTGCATGTAACCACAAGAAGTCGAATAATACAGGGCATCGACCACGGCTCCATCCTTCATCAGGATCTGTCCTGCGGTCGAACGGATTGCTTCATTGGTCTCCGCAGATTCCGTTCCCTGATTATACACCTGAAAAGAGATGGTGTCATCCATATTTCCCCGGACATCCGGATAAGCATAGGAGTTGCTGTGTCCATAGGCATAAGTTCTGGCGCATACCGCCTGCGCCTTTAACGCCTCTGCGCCATAAGTTCTTGGCATCTCACTGGGCACGACACGCTTCAAATAATATTCCATGGGAATTTGGTTGACAAGCACGATTCCATTCGCCTGCCCCCAGATTTCCAGCGTCCTCTCATATCCATTGGAGGTCACGCCGTCCTCATTGACCAGATACCACTGACTGCCCTCTGCACCTGTGACCGTGACCGTCTCTCCCGCACCGATCTGGTCTGTGCTCATGCTATAGGTCGTCCCTGCCACCAGGTCACTGGTCTGCCCTGCCCGGGTAATGGTCAGATCACTATCCCCGTAAAGGCTGATAGATCCCCGGTAGATATCTTTGTCCCGATCCATCAGCACAATGCGAAGATCCGAAGAATAGGGCATTGCCTCCGGCGTATCCGGGATCTCTTCTTGTATCTTATCCTCTTCCTTTGTTGTCTGTCTCGCTATAAACTCCTCTAATATGCGCATTTTTCCTTGGGTATAAAGAATCAATAAGATCAAAAAGACACACAGAATGCTCAGAAAAATGACCATGCGATAATCTTTTGGCTTTCGTAATGTATAACGCGTCCGTTTTTTCAATTCTTTCCTCCCTTCCAGAAAAATTCCTATCACACAAGAAAGGAAGTCACCGGACGGCAACTTCCTTGTCTTATGTGTTTATCTTTTTAAGTATCCCCAAAATGCCGGGCCTGATATTTTGACTCCTAGCAATGCTAGGTGGGTAACCGCAATCTGACTTCTGCCTTCCACTGCAAACGGAGGCCTGACATCCATCAGACAATATAAGAATCCCTTTTAAAGTAAATGTAGGTTCAAAACAACAGGTTGAATCGCACATTTCAGGTTTCAAAAAATCTATTGCTATTATATGATATCTCCAAATAAATTACCATAGTAAATTATGGTTTTTTTCATATCTTGCTTTTACACGCTAACTCGTGATAATATAAATAGTATATACGCAAAAGGAGGTAACCATTGTGACCAATCAATCATTTAGCGAAATTACTCCTCAGTTAGTGCATTTATCAGAATTATCCAAGAAATCTTCTTACATCGACCCGGAATTATATACCAAATATGATGTAAAAAGAGGTCTTCGTGATTTAAATGGTAAAGGTGTCTTAGTCGGAATTACCGAGATTTCCGAGGTCAATTCCACCAAGATCGTAGATGGCAAATCCGTTCCTTGTGACGGTGAGTTATTCTACCGCGGATACAATGTGCAGGATCTGATCGCAGAACTGCCGGATGACTGCTTCTTTGGTTTTGAGGAATGCACTTATCTGCTCCTCTTTGGCCAATTGCCAAATAAGCAGGAACTGGGCGAATTCTGTGAATTGCTGAGCAATTATCGTTCCCTGCCACAGAACTTTGTCCGTGATGTCATCATGAAAAAGCCAAGCAAAGACATGATGAACGCATTAGCGCGTGGAGTTCTGACCTTATATTCTTATGATGAAGTACCGGACGACACATCCGAAGCCAACGTCCTGCGTCAGTGTCTGCAACTGATCAGTATGTTCCCGCTTCTGTCCGTTTACAGTTACCAGACCTACCGCCACTACTACAATGGCGAAAGTCTGATCATCCATCCGCCAAAGAAAGAATATTCTACCGCAGAAAATATCCTGCATTGTCTGCGTGATGACAGCAAGTTCACACCACTCGAGGCAAAACTCTTAGATGTCGCCCTGATCCTGCATATGGAACACGGCGGTGGTAACAACTCCACCTTTACGACACATCTGGTTTCCTCCTCCGGTACGGATACCTACTCTGCCATCGCGGCTGCCATCGGTTCTTTGAAAGGGCCAAAGCATGGTGGTGCAAACATCAAGGTTGTCAAGATGTTTGCAGACATGAAAGAACAGGTCAAGGATTGGACCAGCGAAGAAGAAGTCGGCAACTACTTGCGCGATCTTCTGGACAAGAAAGCCTTTGACAAGGCAGGTCTTATTTATGGTATGGGTCATGCCGTTTATTCTCTGTCTGACCCAAGAGCCGTTACCTTCCGTTCTTTCGTAGAACGCTTATCCGAGGAAAAGGGCTATGAAAAAGAGTTTGCCCTCTACTCTTTGGTAGAACGCTTAGCACCGGAGATCATTGCTGAGAAGCGCAAGATCTACAAGGGTGTTAGCCCAAATGTCGATTTTTACAGTGGTTTTGTATATCAGATGCTTGATCTTCCAATGGAACTCTACACCCCGATCTTCGCCATTGCACGTATCGCCGGCTGGAGTGCACACCGTATGGAAGAAGTATGTCACAAGGGCAAGATCATGCGTCCTGCCTACATGACCGTATGTCCACACAAAGAAGTGACTCCTATGGATGAAAGGAAATAGATATAGGTAGCAGGACAGGAGGGACGTTCCTAATGGCTCAAGGAGTGTCCCCTTTGGCACGATTATCAGCCAATAGGGGACACTCCTTGAGCCATTAGGAACGTCCCTCCTGTCTTTATACTATTTTTCCACGATTTCAAAGGCGAACCAGAAATCTGCCCCCATCCCGGGCTTTGACTCTACACCATAGGTCGCTCCATGCAAGTCTAAGATCTTTTGTACAATGGAAAGTCCCAGCCCCGTGCCTGATACCAGACGTTTTCTCGCCTTATCTCCCTTATAATAGCGATCCCAGACATAGGGAATATCCTGCGCCGCTATGCCCTCGCCGCTGTCGATCACATCTATGCGCACATTGTGTTCATGCAGGCTTTGCCGCACGATGATCTTTTTATCGGCTCCGGTATAATTGATAGCATTGTTGATCAGATTGCAAAGCACCTGGGCGATCTTATCCGCATCTCCCATGATGTCCACATCACCATCCGCAACAAAATCCATGACATAGCCATCCTGCTCCTTCAACTTGCTATAACGCAACATGACCTGTCGCACCAACTCGGTCAGATCAAACTTTTCCTGATGAAGTTCAATAGTTCCGGCTTCCAGTTGGGAAACACTTAACATATCATTGACCAGGTTGGTCAAGCGGTCTGTTTCATCAATGATGACCTGGACATTTTCCGGGGTATTTTCCTCCGGGATGTCCCGCATCACTTCACTGTATGCCCGGATCATGGTCAGCGGTGTCCGCAGATCGTGTGATACATTGGCTATAAGTTCCTTGCGCAGATCATCTGTCTTTGCAAGTTCCGTCACCGCATAATTGAGCGTATCTGATAGTTGGGCAATCTCGCCATAGTCATCCTCATCAAAAGATACCGTAAAATCCCCCTCTGCCATAGCCTTTGCCGACAGGTTTAGACGGATCAGGGACTTGGATATGGCTCTGGATGCCAGCCATGCCAGCAAAAGGGAAATACCGATCAAAAGTACCGTCAAGAGTGCCAGTTGTACCTTGAGGGTAGATACGGTCGCATCCACCGGCGTCAGCACAGCGCTGACAAACAAGACCATTTCCTGATCTTTTGCCGGTATGATGCAGACATAGATCACACTCTGATCATGTTCCTTCTGATCAAGTCCCGGTTGTAAGACCTCCTCCCGGGTCTGCGTCTGATCCGCATTATCCTGTAAGGACTCTGTATCCTGCGTTTCCGACAGATCCTTATTCTGTCCCGGATCTGCCGGCGGCTGCCCCGGCATACCATCTTCCAATTGCATACTGCCCGTATATTCGATCTCTGTTTCCCCGCCGGACGCCTCCGCCTTCTCATACAGTTCTTTAAAGGTAGCCTGTGGCAGGGCATTCATAGTCCCACGCGGATTGTACTGGGCACTGTAGAGTGATGCACCATCTGCATCGGTGACCAAAAGCGAAACTCCATTATCCAGAGCCAAAGTCTCCAGAGCATCCGACAGGTCATCACTCTCCTCTGTGCTGACCATTTTCTTAGCATCCTCCGTGATCTCTTTGACCTCTTTGCGCTTGACGTAAACATAAAAGTCATTGAGACATAAGATCTGCAAGACCCAGAGCAGGATCAAAAGGATCCCGGTAAAGATCAAGAAAGATCCAAAGAT
>CAVGHS010000028.1:0-11243 GCA_963629085.1 bacterium | reverse complement strand
ACTGATTTTTTTCTTCATCTGTTCTCCCCTATCCTTCAAAACGATAACCTACGCCCCGCAAGGTAACCAGCAACTTACGATACTCTCCCAGATTGCTCCGCAGCAACTTGATATGGGTATCCAGCGTCCTGTCATCCCCAAAATAATCATAGCCCCAGACCTGTGTGATCAGACGCTCTCTTTCCAGTGCGATCCCCTTATTTTTGACCATATAAAAAAGCAGATCGTATTCCTTTGGCGAAAGGTCAACTCTCTTTCCATCCACTTTGACCGTCCATGCCGTAAAGTTGACTTCCAAGCCCTCATAGGTATAAATATCCATTTTTTCCTCAGACTTGCCCCGGCGGCTCATGACTACCTTGGCACGCATCATCAACTCTTTGGGCGAAAAAGGCTTTACCACATAATCGTCCACGCCACATTCAAAGCCATGGATCCGGTCATACTCCTCGCCTCTGGCAGAAAGCATGATCACCGGGATATCCTTTGTCTTTTTGATGGCAGCACAGGTAGAAAAGCCATCCAGTTCCGGCATCATCACATCCATGATCAAAAGATCATAATCCTGCTTCTGACACTTTTCCACGGCTTCCATGCCATTGGCAGCCTCGTCGATCTCATAGCCTTCAAATTCACCGTACTTGCGGATGATCAGGCGGATCTTCTCCTCGTCATCTACTACAAGAATCTTACCACTCAAAAGAATTTCTCCTTTCCCTTGCGAAGCTGCATGGAAAACCATACCCATGCTGCGATAAAGATCACGATCATAATAACATTGACGATCTGTCCCAGATTTAAGAACATATCATTGCAGACACCCTCAATACCGAAAGCAACTGACACCAGTCCAAAGATAATGCCCCGCGGGAAAAGATAGGCGATAAAGCCTGACGTATCCTTACATCGGCTCATCTCCTCCACCGGCACAAATAAATTCGGCACCATCTGTTCTTTTTTCATCTTGATCGTAGAAAAGATAATGTAACTCCCCATAATCGTGATGATCACATCAAAAATAACCATCATATCTGCATTTGTCATTTTTACACCTCTCTCATTTATTTGTAATCATTATAACGATAAGATTTTTTTCTTTCAATAAAAGTATAAGGTTTTACACAATTTGTTTGAATAATTATGTCATTTGATGTAGTATTATAAGTATATTTAGATAAGTAAGGAAGAAATCATTACAAGGAGTTATAGATATGGATTTATCCAACAAAAGCATACTGATCTGCGACGACTCAATCTTAGCCATGAAAAATCTAAAGGATGCCATCGGCGAATACGCATCCGGGGCTACTTACTATGATGCCACCAACGGCGAGCAAGCTGTAGAACAATACAAAAAATATCATCCGGACATGGTCTTTCTTGACATCGTTATGCCACTCAAGGATGGCATTGCAGCGACCAAGGAGATCATCGCCGTAGATCCTGACGCAACGATCATCATCGTCTCCTCCGTCGGCACACAGCTTCAGTTAAAGAAGGCGATCGAAGCAGGCGCAAGAGATTTCATTCAGAAACCGATCAGTCAGCCACAGGTCGATCGATTGATTGAGGTACACTTAGGGGGAAATTAAGTATGTATTCACAGTTTTTTGGCTCTTATCTGCTCAGACGCGATGCCATTACGCCTGAACAGTTGACACATGCGATCTCGCAATTGTCTGCCACCCACATCAAGTTAGGTATCCTTGCCATGCACAAGGGCTATATGGTCGCCTCCGAAGTGGATGAGGTATGTTTTTTGCAGACCCGAGAAGACCGCAGATTCGGTGAAATCGCTATAGAGCGTGGTTATCTTACCGAGGATCAGGTATGCGAACTCTTAAAGACACAGATTCCGGACTTTCTCCTCTTTGGACAATGCCTGGTCGATGATGGTGCTATTTCTTATGAAGAACTTCAGACACTGGTCTTAGACTACGAAGCCGAAAATGAAATATATGACGTTGATCTGAATATCGCGAGTAAGGAAAAGATCAGCCAGTTGATCGAGCGCTTCTTTTTGGTGGCAGAGGTTCCGATCACCGAATACAGTATCATGTATATGGAACTCATGTTCAACAATCTGGTACGCTTTATCGGGGATGACTTCACCCCTCTCACACCGATTCCTTGTAAGGAATTTCCGGTCAACTACTGCGTATCCCAGCGTATCCATGGCAAGGTGAATTGCATTTCCCGCGTAGACATGGAACAGGATGTCGCCATTGCTTTCGCATCACGCTATGCCAAGACGACTTTCACAGAGTTTGACGAGTATGTGCAGGCATCCATTGAGGACTTTATTAATCTGCATAACGGACTCTTTATGGTCAATATGTCCAACGAACACTCCATCGAGTTGTCCTTGGATCCACCTTCCGTAGATACCACAGAAGTACTGTCTCTTTCTTCTACGACTTTCATTCTGCCGGTCATCTACCCGTTTGGTGTCATTCATTTGATCATCAGTTTATATGCTTAATATTGCAAAACGCATTTAAAAACGAGGGATTCCAATTTGGGATCCCTCGTTTTGTATCGTATATATTCTTTTATTTCAGGAAATCTCTTACCACCTGTGGCATCTGATCCACGGCACAAATGGTCTTGTGACGTACCGGAGCACTGCGGATCTCCTCTACTGCTCTTGGCACCTCCACGCAGGAAATCTCACTCAACTTATCGATCAGTGCGAAATCATCGGTATCTGCATAAGAGGCATCAATGGCGGTCATAACGCTTTTTGCAAACTTGAACGGGCTGGCGGTAGAAGCAATGACCGTCGGTGTCTCATCCCCTGTCTCTGCCTTATATTTGCCATAGACACCTGCCGCAACAGCGGTATGGGTATCGATCACATAGCCGGTCTTTTCATAGAGATCATGGATGGTCTGTCCTGTCTCTTCCTCACTGCTATAATTGCCATAGAAGTCCTGCAAAGCCTGACGCATCTGCGGTGTGATCTCATAACGGCCTTCTGCGGTAAGACTCTGCATCAATGCCGCATTTGCCTTTGCATCCTCACCTGCGATACGATAGACCAAGCGCTCTAAATTGCTGGAGATCAGAATATCCATAGACGGTGAATTGGTAAGAATGAATTCTCGATTCTTGTCATAGACACCGGTACGGAAGAAATCAAACAATACTTTATTTTCATTGGAGGCACAGATTAGTTTCGCGATCGGCACGCCCATATTCTTTGCATAAAATGCTGCCAGGATATTTCCAAAGTTGCCTGTCGGAACCACCACATTGATCGGTTCTCCTGCCTTGATCTTGTCGTTGGCAAGCAGACGGCTGTATGCATAAACATAATATACGATCTGCGGCACCAAACGTCCGATATTGATGGAATTGGCAGATGAGAACTGATAGCCGGCTGCATCCAGTTCCTTTTTCAGATCCTCGTCGGCAAACATCTTTTTCACACCTGTCTGTGCCTGATCAAAATTGCCATCAATTCCAACCACCAGTGTGTTATCTCCTGTCTGGGTCACCATCTGCTGCTTTTGGATCGGGCTGACACCGTCCTTTGGATAAAAGACGATAATCTTGGTACCTTCTACGCCTGCAAATCCGGCAAGGGCAGCCTTTCCGGTATCCCCGCTGGTCGCCGTAAGAATGACAATGTCATTTTTGATCTGGTTCTTTCTGGCCGATGTGATCATCAAATGCGGCAAAATAGATAATGCCATATCTTTAAAGGCAATGGTAGATCCATGGAACAACTCCAGATAGTAAGCACCGTCCGCATATACCAAAGGTGCGATCTCCTCCGTGTCGAACTTGGCATCATAAGCACGGTTGATACAGTTTTCCAACTCTTCCCTGGTAAAATCGGTCAAAAAGAGTTTCATGACTTCATAAGCAGTCTGCTGATAAGTCATCTTGCTCAGTTCTTCCAGACCCACATCCAATTTTGGAATAAAGGTCGGGACAAACAATCCGCCGCCATTTGCCAATCCTTTTAAGATCGCCTGTGATGCGCTCACCACTTCAGATGCATCTCTTGTGCTCACATACTGTAATTCCATTTTCTTACCTCTTCCTTTTTCTTCACTCACTTCGTTTGTAACTTTGACACGTCACTACGCTGATTTCCATTATACGTTATACCCAAAAGCCGTGTCAATGTAGGATTTCTCAAATCCAGACCCTTATGCTATAATAAATGCCATATAAATAATGAAAGGAAGGAATTTATGTCTACCGGCGTATATCAAACCTCAAAAAAAGATGGTTCTCTTTATTATCGTGCCAGCCTGACCTACCATGCCAAGCATATCAGTCTTGGTTCTTCTTCGGATGCCGCTATCGCCCATGCCATCTATCAGGAAGCCATGGACATTTTATCGACACCTGCGATCACACCGGAAAACTACACTTCCCACATCCGCTATCTGTCTTTCGAAAAAGCCATCAGCCTTTTGAATTTCCGCGACCACGGCATCTATATCAAAACACCGATCTATCTGCAAAACGGCTTTTTTTCCTACTATTTAAAGGCGGATTTTGATCTCAAATTTGACAACGACGATCTTTTCTACTATTCCAGCCATAAGATCATGCGGCGCGGCAATCACCTTTTTGTCAATGACTATGGCATGCAATACAATATCGCCCAGCGCTATGGCATCAAGAATTACAGCGTTGCCGGGCGGGATTATGTCTTTGTCAACGGAGATGCAACCGATTACCGCTATGCCAATATCCGCATCATCAATGCCTATCACGGCGTCACCCGGACCGAGCGAAAAGGCAAACCCATCTTTGTCGCCAAACTCCACCTCAATGGCGATGTCATCATCGGAAAATATACAACGGAGATCAAAGCAGCCATCGCCTACAATAAGGCGGTCGACTATGCAAGAGATCACGGCATCCAAAAGAATTTCATCCAGAACTACATCGCTGACCTGTCTGCCCGGGAATATGCAGATATTTACTCTGCATTAAAACTCTCCCAGACTTATGTGCATTATATTGATTCCTTTGTCATATAACTTGACCCGATCTGTCCCACAGACCGGGTCTTTTTCACATTCTTTTATTTCTGGTTGATGTAGTTGACCAGACCTTCGCAGTCAATGATCTTTTGCATGAATGGCGGGAACGCCTGTCCCTGATAGGTCTTATTGGTCGTCTTATTGGTGATCAGACCGCTGTCAAAGTCCACATATACCTCATCGCCATCCGCAATATCCTTTGCTGCCTCCGGACACTCAACGATCGGAAGTCCGATATTGATGGCATTGCGGTAAAAGATTCTCGCAAATGTCTCTGCGATCACACAACTAACACCGGCTGCCTTGATCGCGATCGGTGCATGCTCTCTGGATGAACCGCATCCAAAATTCTTGGTCGCTACAATGATGTCTCCCGGTGTCACCTTTTTTACAAAATCTGCATCAATATCTTCCATACAATGTGTTGCCAGTTCCTTTGGATCTGATGAATTCAGATATCTTGCCGGAATAATAACATCGGTATCTACATTATCGCCAAACTTAAATACTTTTCCTTCTGCTGCTTTCATATTATCACCTCTTATACATTTTCCGGTCCGCTGATCTTACCTGTCAGAGCACTTGCTGCTGCCACTGCCGGGCTTGCCAGATAGACTTCGGAATCCACATGTCCCATACGTCCGACAAAGTTTCGGTTGGTCGTTGACACACAGCGTTCGCCTGCTGCCAGAATGCCCATATAACCGCCCAGACAAGGTCCACAGGTCGGTGTACTGACAATGGCACCTGCCTCGATAAAGGTACGGATGAATCCTGCTTCCATGGCATCCAGATAGATCTGCTGGGTCGCCGGGATCACGATCACGCGCAAGCCCTTCTTTACCTTCTTGCCCTTTAAGATCTCTGCCGCTGCCTTTAAATCCTCAAATCTGCCGTTGGTACAAGATCCGATCACGACCTGATCGATTGCAATATCCCCAACCTCATCAATGGTCTTTGTATTTTCCGGTAAATGCGGAAATGCGATCGTTGACTTTAAGGTTGAAAGATCAATGGTATATTCTTCATCGTAAACCGCATCTTCATCCGCCTCGTAGACCTTGTAGTCTCTCTTGGAATGCTCTGCCATATACTGCTTTGCAAGATCATCCACCGGGAAGATACCGTTCTTTCCACCGGCTTCGATCGCCATGTTTGCAATGGTAAAACGATCATCCATGGATAAGTACTGAATGCCTTCGCCGACAAATTCCATGGACTTGTAAAGCGCGCCGTCCACACCAATCATACCGATGATGTGCAAGATCACGTCTTTACCGCTGATGTATTTGTTTGGCTTTCCGACAAGATTGAACTTGATGGCTGACGGTACTTTGAACCATGCCTTGCCGGTTGCCATGCCTGCTGCCATATCCGTACTTCCCACGCCGGTAGAAAATGCGCCGAGCGCTCCATAGGTACAGGTGTGTGAGTCAGCACCAATGATAACATCACCGGCTACGGTCAATCCTTTTTCCGGCAAAAGAGCGTGCTCGATACCCATCTCTCCGACGTCAAAATAATTGGTGATCTCATTTCTGCATGCGAACTCGCGGACGCATTTGCAATGCTCTGCGGACTTGATGTCCTTATTTGGTACAAAGTGATCCATGACAAGTGCGATCTTGTCCTTATGGAATACGCCGTCGACTTTCATTTTTTCAATCTCATGGATGGCTACCGGTGAGGTAATATCATTGCCCAGTACCAGATCCAGATCTGCCTCGATCAACTGCCCTGCTGCGACCGAATCCAATCCGGCATGTGCCGCAAGAATTTTTTGTGTCATTGTCATTCCCATGACATTTTCCTCCTTTTTCCTCTTGATCTATACTTATGTGTTTCTTATGTCTGATTTCCTGCCTGTGATGCCAGATACGTTTGCAGCCATACCTCATATCCCAGGCAGTTTTCTTTTGTTCAATATTGATTTTACCACGAAAGTATATATAATAGAAATACATATTAAATATATTTATTATAACTACAGCTTATATAATATTAGAAAGGAAACATCATGAACAATCCACTATCTGCTTATCACATTTTTTATGAAGTTGCCAAGGCCGGCAGTTTTTCCAAAGCCACCAATGTCTTATATATCAGTCAGCCTGCCATCAGCAAGTCCATCCAAAAGTTGGAAGAATCTCTCCATACCCGCCTCTTTTTGCGCAATTCCAAGGGTGTTCGGCTGACACCGGAAGGTCAACTCCTCTTTCAGCATCTGGATACTGCGTTTTCTGCCATCATAAGTGCGGAAGCCAAGTTGGATACCCTGACCCGGACCGATGGCGGTACACTGCATATCGGTGTCAGTACGACCCTCTGCAAATACCTCCTGCTGCCCTACCTGTCCGCCTTTATCCGGGAGCATCCCCAGATTAATATCCGCATCCGCTGTCAATCCTCCAACGAGACTCTCAAGATGTTAGCAGACGATGCCATTGACATCGGACTGGTCGGTATGCCGGAACATAAGACCGGATTTATCTATGAGAATTTAGTGGAGATCGAGGATATTTTTGTGGCGACTTCCACCTATATGTCCCATCTTCCGCAGGATCTGACTTCCACGCGGGAAATCTTGGAATCATCTACCCTCATGCTTCTTGATAAAAATAACATGACCCGCCAATACATCGATGATTATTTAGCCAAGAACCAGATCCAGACCAAGGACTATATCGAGATCTCCAATATGGATCTTTTGATCGAGTTTGCCAAGATCGGTGTCGGTGTTGCCTGTGTCATCAAAAATTTTGTGCAGGAAGAACTGACAAACGGACAGTTGCAGCAGATTCCGCTCGACATTCCCATCCACAAACGCGATGTCGGCTTTGCCTACAAAAAGACGCATCTGCAAAACAGCGCGCTGTCCTGCTTTCTTGATTTCTGCCGTGGCTAGGCGATGCGGGTGCAGCCTTTGCGGGGGGCGGATGGCAGGGGACGAAAGAGGGGCTGGTGCAGTAGGGAGGTAAGAAAACTGTCGCAGAACAGGGCGTCTCTAACGAGGAAGATTTGCTTATTTTCATTAAAACTGTCTTTGCAAAGTTAGACAGCCGTCTTGGATGATGTTCGCCTGTGACAGAGTATGAATACGAAACGCATTAGAGGTTCTTAGAACTTGTTAGTGAGTAGGCAACTCGGGTACATGGATGTACCCGAGAGGCGCAACCGCACATGGATGTTCGTTTGCGTCGGTTGCCACGCTATGATCTTAGGTAGCGCACAAGTTCTTAGAACCTCTTATAAGTGGAGTCCTGAATATCTGTCACAGGCGGACACATCCTGACGACTGTCGAAGCTGTGCAAGAGACAGTTTCTTTTAAGCAAATACTTCCTCGAAGAGACGCACCTAACCTGCTCCAAAGTTTTTCTACCTCCCTACTGCACCAGCCCCTCTTTCGTCCCCTGCCATCCGCCCCCTCTACCCCTGATATCGCATCGCCCTATCATCAAAGACGAAAAAAGACAGTGCGGCGTGCGCACTGTCTTTTTATGTAAAGCCGACTTAGTTGTTGACCAACTTGTCTTCTTCGTTATTCCAACTGTAAAGTTTACGGATCTCCTCGCCAACCTTCTCTGAAGGATGCTCAGAAGCCAACTTTCTCATAGCCTTGAAGTGAACCTGACGACCTGCCGGTGACATATCCAGTAAGAACTCCTTAGCGAAAGAACCATCCTGAATGTCAGAAAGGATCTGCTTCATAGCCTTCTTGGTATCTTCTGTAACGATCTTAGGTCCTGTGATGTAATCACCGTACTCTGCTGTGTTAGAGATAGAATATCTCATGCCTGCGAAACCTGACTGATAGATCAGATCTACGATCAACTTCATCTCATGGATACACTCGAAGTATGCATTTCTTGGATCATAACCTGCTTCGCAAAGTGTCTCAAAACCAGCCTGCATAAGTGCACAAACACCACCGCAAAGAACTGCCTGCTCACCAAAGAGGTCTGTCTCTGTCTCTGTTCTGAAGGTTGTCTCCAAAAGACCTGCTCTTGCGCCGCCGATAGCAAGACCATAAGCAAGTGCCATATCAAGAGCCTTTCC
Organism: bacterium; assembly: GCA_963629085.1. Lineage (GTDB taxonomy): Bacteria > Bacillota > Clostridia > Lachnospirales > Lachnospiraceae > Pararoseburia. The sequence goes on along the minus strand of CAVGHS010000028.1, from coordinate 2,177 downwards.
TGTGTAATCCTGCTCTACAGCAACCAGACAAGGAGTACCCTTTCCTGCCTGATACTCAGAACGAACGGTATGACCCGGAGCCTTAGGAGCGATCATGGTAACATCTACATTCTTTGGTGGCTTGATGCATCCGAAATGAATGTTGAAACCATGAGCGAACATCAGCATGTTGCCCTCTTCCAGGTTTGGCTCGATATCTTTCTTATACATATCAGCCTGTAACTCATCATTGATCAAGATCATAATGATGTCTGCTCTCTTTGCAGCTTCTGCTGCTGTATATACTTCAAATCCCTGCTTTTCAGCCTTTGCCCAAGACTTAGAGCCTTCGTACAAACCGATGATCACGTTGCATCCTGACTCCTTTGCATTCAATGCATGGGCATGACCCTGACTACCATAGCCGATGACTGCAATCGTCTTACCATCTAACAATGATAAATTACAGTCTTCCTGATAAAAAATTCTTGCTTCCTGTGACATCTTTTTTCCTCCTTTAATATCACTCAATTATAACAACATCCTTAGTACCTCTGGTCAGACCGGTAAGACCTGTCCTTGCCAATTCCAAAATCTCATAATCAGCTAACATATCCAAGAATGATTGTAACTTGTCCTGATGGCCGGTAACCTCAATGACCATGGAATCATGGGTCACATCCACTACCTTGCCGTGGAAAATTTCCGTAATGGTGAGTACCGACTGGCGATCCTCAGCCTTAGCGGAGATCTTGACGATCATGAGTTCTCTCGTAACGGATGAACCCGGCTCTAAGATCTTGACATCTACCACATCCTCTAACTTGGCAAGCTGCTTCTCGATCTGCTCTAAGATCAGTTCGTCACCGCTCGCTACGATGGTAATTCTGGTAAATCGTGGATCCGCTGTCACTCCGGCAGAAAAACTGTCAATATTGTAGCCTCTGCGGCTAAAAAGCCCGGATACATGGCTCAAAAGCCCCGGTGTATTTTCTACCAAAATAGACATTACCTGACTTCTCATACGAAAAAACCTCTCCTCTGTCATTTGCAGACAGACACTTGTCCGTCTCACGCTTAAAAATTATTCTAGCACAACACTTCGTTTTGTCAACGAAATTCTATGATGAAATTTGTGCAACATTACAACAAAATATCTTTTTCGACAGGCGTGTAAAATATATCTGCGATCTCATTCGGGTCTCTGGTAATCCCCAGGATCCACGTCAATTTGGTCACGATCGCCTCTGTCGTCATGTCGAAAGCCTCGATCAAAGACAGTTTCTGCTTGATGGTCTGCCCAACCGCGTAGACCTCCATATCGCTGCCCTCATGCGCCACCTGGGTCGTCACAACCAGGACTTTTTTCTCCTGCGTCCACTTGCTGATCGCCGCCTCAAAGGCATGGTCACCGTAATAAGGCACACCGCCCACACCGAAACTTTCCAGAACGACCGCGTCGTAGTGTTCTTTTAGGTAATCAAAGATGGCAGGATCGATCCCCGGTATCATTTTCAAAACAAATACCCGCGCCGAAAAATCATGGTAAAAAATAGGATTGCCCTGTGGCTTTGGCTCCTCGATATAAAAGACCAAACGATGATTACGAAAAATCGCAACCTGTGGATAATCAATACTGGAAAAGGCATTGTAACTCTTTGTCCGGGATTTTCTCGCCCGCGTTCCTAGGATGACCTTATTATCAAAAATCACATGCACACCGCACGCGCGGTCATCTGTCGCATAGATAAAAGCATTGAGCAGGTTGTCCCGCGCATCCGTATTTTCCGCCGCGATCGTCACCTGTGATCCTGTAATGACTATGGGCTTTCTGCTATTTTGGATAAAATAGGACAATGCCGCCGCTGTATACGCCAGCGTATCCGTTCCATGGGTCACGACAAAGCCATCGTAGGCAGCATAATGTTCCTCGATACAAGAGACCAGTGCCTTCCAATGTTTGGCATAGACATTGGTGCTGTCGATATTAAATAACTGAATGGCGTCAATCTGACAGATCTTGGAAACTTCCGGTATATAGGTCAGGATCTCCTCTGACGTGATCTCCGGTCGCAAACCCTCTTTTGTCTCCACCGAAGCGATCGTTCCGCCAACAGCGATCATGCAAATCTTTTTCATTTTCTTTCTCTCTTTTCTTCTTGAGGTAGTGTCAAAAACTACCCATTTTTTATTGTTTA
>CAVGHS010000027.1:15881-23793 GCA_963629085.1 bacterium | reverse complement strand
CCTTATGGGGATCTGGTCCATGTGCAATATGAAGATATTCGAGATCTTCAAGATAGATCTGGCTGCGAATACGACCGTAGAATATCTGACCCTCTATCTGGCACCGGTCAGTTTCATCCTGATGATTGCTGAAATGCGAAAACAGGTGGCGGGCTGGAAGCAGCAGGTGGCATATGCGGCTGCTGCACTGATGGGACTTTTCTTTGTTGCCTCAAGCATTCTTCAGTTTTTAAATATCGAGCACTATCCGGTGCTTTTGGGATATTTTCATCTCTTTGGCGGTATCTCTCTCTTTCTGGTTGTACTCACCGGATATGAGCGGAACAAAAAGAAGGAGCGTTCCGAGAAAGCCTTGCATATTGGCGTAGTCATTTTGTGCATATCGGTTGTGGCAGATCTTTTGCGCTTCAATTTGCAAAAGTATGTTATGCCTGCCAATAAGATTTTGACATTCAGCATCATTCCGGTAGGAACCTTGCTCTTTATCGTCATGCTGGTTGTAAGTTATATCTTCTATGTCTACGGCATCCTGGTACATGAGGCAGAGCAGGAGTGGCTGGCAGACCGGGCATATCATGATGAACTCTGTGGCACTTACAATCGTACCAAGTGCAATGAGCGATTTGACGAACTGGATGCAGGAGATGCAGAGTATGCACTTATCAATATGGATCTCAATGGCTTAAAGACCATCAACGATTCTCTGGGACATGTGCAGGGAGACCTGCTTTTGCAGGAGTTTGCAGCCATCTTACAGGAGGCATTTTCCGGTATCGGCGAGGTCTTTCGTATGGGCGGTGATGAATTTCTGGTACTGGTACGCGAGGACCAGTTTCCACAGATCGACCAGTGCCTGAACAAAATGCTTCGTCTGGAAAAACGTAGATCCAGCGAACTGACCCTTAATATCGAAGTGGCTTATGGCGTGGCAAAAAGCAGCGAATGTCCAAAGGAAGGCACACAAAAAGTATATATGCTGGCAGATAAACGTATGTATGATATGAAGACCAGGCAAAAGATCAATCAGAGACTGCGTTAGACCTTGGTCTTTTTCGAGTACATGAAGTGGATTTATAGACAGTTTCCTCAAGCCGTGTTATATTACCAATATGAGATTGTTATTTTTTTGACAAAAGTAGCAGGCTAACCACACAAGTATTGAAAAAAGGGAGGAACCATACCAAATGTATGCTGACGAAAATGTAATTAAGATCAAACATGATGTACTTTATGAAGTAGCCAAATTAGCATTTGCAGATGAATTGGAAGAGAAGAGAGACGGCATTGCGCAGTCTTTGATTCCGGGACCAACACCGCAGTTCCGTTGCTGTATTTATAAAGAAAGAGAAATCATCCGCCAGAGAGTCCGTCTGGCAGAGGGAAAGGCACCGGGCATGCAGGATGACGGCAATATCGTCCAGGTCATCAGTTCTGCCTGTGAAGATTGCCCGATCTCCAGTTATGTCGTGACCGACAACTGTCAGAACTGTATCGGAAAGGCATGTATCAATGCCTGCAACTTCGGTGCTATTGAGATGGGACGCCATCGTTCCCATATTGATGCTTCTAAGTGTAAGGAATGTGGCAAATGTGCCCAGGCTTGTCCTTACCATGCGATCGCAGCCTTAAAGCGTCCGTGCAAGTTCTCCTGCCCGGTTGATGCCATCAGTTATGATGAGAATGGTATTTCCGTGATCAACGAAGAAAAGTGTATCCGTTGCGGTCTTTGTATCCATAAATGCCCGTTTGGTGCGATAGGTTCCAAGACCTTTATCGTGGACGTTATCAAGGCGATCAAGTCCGAGCATCCGGTCTATGCTTTGGTTGCACCGGCGACCGAAGGACAGTTCGGTGAGCATATCACCATGAACAGTTGGAAGAAAGCCATGAAGGCAGTCGGCTTTACCGATCTTGTGGAAGTCGGACTTGGCGGTGATATGACAGCAGCCTACGAAGCAGAAGAATGGGCAGAAGCATACAAGAATGGCAAGAAGATGACCACTTCCTGCTGTCCGGCATTTGTCAATATGGTCAAGAAGCATTATCCGGAATTGATCGAAAATGTATCAACGACCATTTCACCGATGTGTGCCGTTTCCCGTATGTTAAAGGCAAAGGAACCGGATGCGGTCACCGTATTTATCGGACCTTGTATCTCCAAGAAATCCGAGGTCAAGGATCATGCTATTGAGGGCAATGCAGATTACGTACTTACCTACAGCGAGATCCGTGCCATCATGCATGCAAGAAATGTGGAACTGGAAGACGATGACAACTCTTATCAGGAATCATCTATTTATGGAAAGCGTTTTGCAAACTCTGGCGGTGTTACCGAGGCTGTTTTGCAGAGTCTGAAGGAAAGCGATGATGAGATCGCAGCGACCGTCAACAAGTGTAACGGAGCCGCAGAGTGTAAGAAGGCGCTTCTTCTGATGAAGGTCGGCAGATTACCGGAAGATTTCATTGAGGGTATGATCTGTGAAGGCGGCTGTGTCGGCGGACCGAGTGCTTTCCGTCCACAGGCTTCTTTCAAGAAGAACCGTGAGACGATCTTATCCGAAGCGGATGAGCGTGGTATCCATGAAAATCTGGATCATTACGATATGGATGCATTCTCCATGCATGCAAAGAGATAAAAGAAAACGAATACATAAAGACAACCGGAGTGTCAAAACTCCGGTTGTTTTTCGTTTAGCCAGTCGACAAGAGCACAGAGACCTTCTTCGGAAAAGTCTGCCGTCTGGCATGTCATCTTTTCCTCGTCCGTTTTTGCAAAGGCAAAAGGCCCAGGCCAGATGGTGGCTTGCAGTTTGACTTCTTTTTCATCCTCCGTATCCGGGATGGGAATCTCTATCTTTTCCACGCGGTAGCGCATATTGCCATCACTGCCGGTAAAGGGGGATTTTTTATAAAAATTGAGTGCTAATAAAGAATGACGATCGATCATGAAAAATCCTTTCTGTGTATTATTTTCTTACCTGCTTTCTATTATAATATATAGTAAGAAAAAGAAGCAAAAAATTTGCTTTTTTTCCGGGGAATTATGCTATACTATATTCTTATCAATGGCACTTGGGGAAGTGTTCATCACAGGAGGTTTTTATATGAGGGGATTTTTCAAGAAATGGGGAGCAGTGGCACTGGCGCTGGTATTGTCGCTATCAGTTTTTTCCGGTATGGACGCTGTGGCGGTGCAGGCGGCAGAAGATCATGCAGAGGATTGGATGGCGGACATTGATGGGGAAACGATGCTGAGTTCGATCTCCATTCCGGGCACGCATGACAGTGCGACGCAGTATGTAGGTATGCGCTATATCTTTCAGTGTCAGGATACCGGCATCGCACAGCAGCTGGTCGACGGCTATCGTTACTTTGACATGCGTCTGGTCTTGGATGGCAAGGATGATGAGCAGACACTGATCTTAAAGCACAATTTTTCAAAGTGCAAAGAGGATGGCGGACTTTTTGCGAAAGCACTCAAACTATCCAATGTCCTATCGGATGTCTATGCCTTTTTACAGGAGAATCCATCCGAGACAGTCATCCTATGCATGAAGGCGGAAAACAGCAAGGATGATGTGGCACAGGTACAGAAACTTTTATACGAGCAGATCGATCAGAATCCGCAAATGTGGTATCTTGCCAATGAAATCCCGACCCTGGATCAGGTGCGGGGCAAGATTGTGCTGGCAACACGTTTTGAAGATGCGATGGAACTTGGTCAGCAAAAGAGCGGACTGCATTTTTACTGGGAAGATCAGGGAAACCGGGAGATCGTGGATGTGCCGTATGCACTTTCTGCCATCAATGAAACTTCTTCTTTGTGGGTGCAGGATCGCTACAATTATGATACATCTGACAAATTGGATGCCATTGTGGATGATCTGGAAAATTGCCAGGCGGCGGATGATACTTTTTCTGTCAATTTCACATCGACCAGTGGCAGTGGAAAGGTAGGGCATCCAAAGAAATACGCCGCTACCATCAACGATTATCTCTTATCCTATGACTGGAAGGCAGAGACATCTTATGGTATTGTAGTGGTAGATTTTGCAACAAAGGATTTGGCAAAATGCATTTATGAGACCAACACCTTTGTAAAATAAGATAGGATAGAGGGTGAAGATTATGCCGCAGGGCAGACCCATGCCGGGAGAGATCTACCGGCATTTTAAAAATAAGACATATCAGATCCTTGCCGTGGCAAGGCATTCGGAGACCGGAGAATTGTATGTCGTTTATCAGGCAATGTATGGCGACTATCAGACATACGTCCGCCCATACAATATGTTCATCAGTCCGGTAGACCATGCCAAGTACCCGGATGTGGAGCAGGAATACCGCTTTGCCTATGTGGCATCCCCGGCAGAGACCATCTGCCAGCCAAAAGATGTGCAGGCAGGCAAGGCATCCATGGATGAAGGCACACAAATCCTGGCACAGGGGCAGAAAGTGTTTGCGCGGAAAGTGGAAACACAGCCGGAAAAGGCGGTGGCAAAAGAGGCGGAAAGGGACGCAGAATTACAGGGCGTCAATCCACATTTTCTGGATTTTCTCGATGCGGATACTTATAGCAGAAAATATGATATCGTGACCGAGATGGAGGATGAACTGGACGATCATCTGATCAATCAGATGGCGGCATCCATAGATGAGATCATTGAGGACGGACGCTTGGAAGACCGTATCCTGCAACTGGAAGCCTGCCTTAGAACAAAGGCGCGGTATGAATTGAACCGCGCCAGATAGACTATTGGTAGAGAGCCATATTGACATTATGATAACGGCGGTTCATGGTGACATCCTGACCGAACCAGTCCGGGGGCAGGAAGGCATTGGCTTCCTCGACAGAAGCAAATTCCACCTCCGCCATGATGAGCGGCTCCATATCGCCATGAAAGACATCCAGTTCGATGGTGTGCGGGGCAAGCGGGATAAAATACCGGGTCTTGCTGATGATCTTACCGTCGGCTTTGGTACGCAGATGTTCATAGGCTTCTTTGGTAAGCGGAAATTCACTTTCTTCCCTTGCCATCATACCTTTGGACTTGTAGGTAAGGATATAGGCATCATCTTTCCTGCGGATACGAAGCACAGGATTTTCATTTAAATAGGCCTGTTCGATCTGGCTGCAAGGATAAGAGGTCAGATCTTTTGGCAGATCTTTGATCAAAAATTTACGTTCGATTTCCATGCGATTCTCCTTTGACGCTTTTTTTATATTATAGCGCAGGCAGGAGTACATGGAAAGAAGGAAGAAACAAAAGAAAGAAATGAGGAAAAGATATGAGTAAAGTAGCAATTTGTATGGCAGACGGCTGTGAAGAAATCGAAGGACTTACCGTGGTAGATGTATTGCGCCGCGGTGGAATGGATATTGATACCGTATCCATTTCCGGGGATCCTTATGTGACAGGATCTCATAATATCGCTTTTTGCGCAGACAAACTGATCTCAGAGGTGAATTGGGCAGAATATGATGGGATCGTTTTGCCGGGCGGGATCCCGGGTACACCCAATCTGGCAGCAAGTCCGGCAGTGACGGATGCCCTCAAATTATTCGATGCAGAAGGAAAACTGATCGCAGCGATCTGTGCCGCACCGAGCGTTTTGGGCCAGATCGGACTTCTGGAAGGCAGGGATGCAACTTCTTATCCGGGCTTTGCCGAAAAAATGCCGGGATGCAATTACAAGACAGATGCAGTCGTGCGGGATGGCAATATCATCACCAGCCGTGGTATGGGAACAGCAATCGAATTTGCACTTGCCATTGTAGCATATTTTTCTGACCATGAGACGGCAGTGGCTCTGGGTGAGAAGTTCATCTATCATTACGGTGCATAAAAGATACTAATAATTTCCAACTATATTTTCCCGTATTATGTTCATACTAGCATTAGATAAATCTTCTGCAAAAGACATCAGACAAGATTTGGTGTCAGAAGATTTGTCTTAAAATAAATCTGGAGGTAATGAACATGAGCGGATCTTCAAACTCAAATTCTAACAGAATGGCAGTTCCTGAAGCAAAGGATGCCATGAATCGTTTTAAGCAGGAGGTTGCCAGCGAGATTGGCGTGCCACTTAAGGATGGTTACAACGGTGAGTTGACATCAAAGCAGGCAGGTTCTATCGGTGGCGAAATGGTCAAGAAGATGATCATGAAGCAGGAACAGGAAATGAGCAAATAAGTTTGCCCAGACCTTAGAGAGCAGCCTCGGGATGATCCCGGGGCTGGAAAATCCGGCGAATCCGTCGGAAAACTAATTTTTGACAAAAAAAATAAATGGGGTTTTTCAGGGGGCAAATACCTTGAAAAGCCCCTATTTTTCATTGTTTTTCCTTATTGCTATTTAAAATATGGTGTGATATAATATCCCAATGACTGCACAAGGGCTGAATGTCCTTTTTATAATAGAAGTTCTATTATAGGTGATTAGTACATGAGTTACAATTTTAAGGAGGAAATGAATTAAATGAGTGTACAGGTTGAAACATTAGAGAAGAATATGGCAAAACTCACAGTTGAGATTGAGGCTGAGCGTTTAGAGAAGGCACTTGACGCTGCATACAACAAGCAGAAAAAGAGCATCTCTATGCCGGGATTCCGCAAGGGCAAGGTTCCGAGAGCCATGGTTGAGAAGATGTATGGTGTAGAAGTATTCTACGAAGATGCAGCCAACATCCTTTTACAGGAGACATATCCTGAGGCATATGATGAGAGTGGTCTTGAGATCGTTTCACAGCCATCGATCGATGTTGTACAGTTAGAGAAGGGCAAGCCATTTATCTATACAGCAGAAGTTGCTGTTAAGCCGGAAGTTACACTTGGCAAGTATAAGGGCGTTACCGTTACCAAGATCGACACAAGCGTTTCCGATGAAGAAGTAGACGCTGAGATCGAGACACAGAGAAACAACAACGCAAGAACTGTTTCCGTAGAGCGTCCGATCGAGAACGGTGATACCGCAGTGATCGATTTTGAAGGATTTGTAGATGATGTAGCATTTGAAGGCGGAAAGGGCGAGAACTACGACTTAGAGATCGGATCTCATTCTTTCATTGATACCTTTGAAGATCAGTTAGTAGGCAAGGTTGCCGGAGACGACGTAGAAGTAAACGTTACTTTCCCAGACCAGTATCAGGCAGAAGAACTTGCAGGCAAGCCAGCCGTATTCAAGGTTAAGATCCATGAAGTAAAGGCTAAGGAATTACCGGAACTTGATGATGAGTTCGCACAGGATGTATCTGAGTTTGATACTCTTGCTGAGTACAAGGAGGATGTCAAGAAGAAACTGACAGAGCGCAAGGAAGCAGATGCACACCGCACCAAAGAAGATGAAGCAATCGAAAAGATCATCGATGATGCTAAGATGGACATCCCGGAAGCAATGATCGACAATCAGGTCAACAGCATGATCAATGATTTCGCAAATAACATGATGCAGCAGGGACTTTCTATGGAGCAGTACATGCAGTTTACCGGCATGACCATGGATAAGTTCAAGGAGCAGGTTCGCCCGGATGCTGTTAAGAGAATCCAGTCATCACTCGTATTAGAGCAGATCGCTAAGGATGAAAATCTGGAAGTTACCGATGCTGATGTAGATGCTGAGATCGAAAAGATGGCAGCAGCATACGGCATGGAAGTTGACAAGATCAAGGAACTCATCCAGGATGCTGAGAAAGAATCTATGAAGAAGGATCTTGCTATCCAGAAGGCAGCAGACTTCATCATGGAGAATGTCAAGGAAAGAGCAAAGAGAACCACAAAGAAGGCAGCCGCTGACGAAGAGAAAGAGCCGGCAAAGAAGACTACCGCCAAAAAGACAACAGCGAAGAAGACAACAAAGAAGGCTGACGAGACAAAAGACGCTGAATAATCAGACGTAATAAGGTCAGGAAAGAGAGG
>CAVGHS010000027.1:0-15871 GCA_963629085.1 bacterium | reverse complement strand
GTTCATAATATGGCAACAATACCTTATGTCATTGAGCAGAATAGCAGAGGAGAACGCTCCTACGATATCTACTCCAGATTGCTGAAAGATAGAATTATCTTTCTTGGGGAGGAAGTAAACGAGACAACTGCAAGCCTTGTAGTTGCACAGTTATTGTTCTTGGAGTCAGAAGACCCGAGCAAGGACATCCATCTTTACATCAATTCCCCGGGCGGAATGGTGACTGCGGGCATGGCCATCTATGACACCATGCAGTATATCAAGTGTGATGTATCTACGATTTGTATTGGTATGGCGGCAAGTATGGGAGCATTCCTCTTAGCCGGTGGTGCCAAGGGCAAGCGTTTTGCACTTCCAAATGCGGAAGTCATGATCCACCAGCCATCCGGTGGTGCCAAGGGTCAGGCAACAGAGATCCAGATCGCTGCAGAGAACATCTTAAAGACAAAGAAGAAGTTAAATCAGATGTTAGCAGACAACACAGGAAAGCCATACGAAGTTGTGGCAGCAGACACAGAAAGAGATCATTGGATGTGCGCAGATGAAGCCTTAGATTATGGCTTGATCGATGGAATCATCACAAAGAAAGAGTAATGCATAAGAGGGTACCCCGTATGGGATACCCTCAATGTGCATATCATAAGGAAATGAGAGAAGTAAAATGGCAGGAAGAATGAATGACGATAAGATGGTCAGATGTTCTTTTTGTGGTAAAACACAAAATCAGGTACACAAGTTGATCGCAGGTCCCAATGGGGCATTTATCTGCGATGAATGTGTAGACATCTGTACAGAGATCATAGAAGAAGATTTAATGGAAAAGGGACTGATGCCGGACTATGACGAGCCGGAGCAGGAAGGAAAACGATCAGACTCCAAAAGAAATGCGAATGAGGACTTTGAGATCAATCTTTTGACCCCACAGGAACTCAAAGCCTTTCTGGATGACTATGTCATCGGTCAGGACGAGGCGAAGAAGGTACTGTCTGTCGCTGTATACAATCATTACAAGCGTATCACATCCGGACAGGACATTGATGTGGAATTGCAAAAGAGCAATGTCCTCATGTTGGGACCGACCGGTAGTGGTAAGACACTTTTGGCACAGACACTTGCCCGTGTACTGGGTGTGCCGTTTGCAATCGCAGATGCAACGACTTTGACAGAGGCAGGCTATGTAGGTGAAGATGTAGAGAACATCCTGCTCAAATTGATCCAGGCAGCGGATTTTGATATTCAGGCAGCAGAGATGGGCATTGTCTATATTGATGAGATTGACAAGATCACCAAGAAATCCGAGAATGTTTCCATCACCAGAGACGTTTCCGGTGAAGGTGTGCAGCAGGCACTCCTCAAACTGATCGAGGGAACGGTTGCCAGCGTGCCGCCAAAGGGAGGACGTAAGCATCCGCAGCAGGAACTGATCTCCATCGACACCAAGAATATCCTCTTTATCTGTGGCGGAGCGTTTGAAGGTCTGGACAAGATCATTTCTGAGCGATTGGATAGCAATGTCATTGGTTTCCAGTCAGAGGTCAAAGAACGCAATCAAGATGATCTGTCTGCCCTCTTAAAGCAGGTATTGCCACAGGATTTCATCAAGTTTGGTCTGATCCCTGAGTTTATCGGACGTGTGCCGATCAATGTTTCCTTACAGGAACTGACGGAGGAAGATATGGTGCGTGTACTGACCGAACCAAAGAATAGTCTGGTCAAACAGTATCAGGCACTCTTCCAGATGGATGATGTAGACTTGTCTTTCGATCAGGATGCACTGGTGGAAGTTGCCAGAAAGTCGATCGAACGTAAGACCGGCGCGAGAGGTCTGCGTGCGATCTTAGAAAATGTCATGATGGACTTTATGTATGAGGTGCCATCGGATAAGTCTATTACAAGTGTGCATATTACCAAAGAGATGGTAGATGAGAATCTGATCTTAGAGGACAAGGGCGGAGATATTGCATCTATCGAAGATAAGCAGGAGAAGAGTGCATAATGGTCATTAAGAATGTGGAACTGGAGACGGTCTGTGGTGTGACGAGTACGCTTCCGGACAATAGGCTGCCGGAAGTGGCATTTGCAGGCAAATCCAATGTCGGCAAATCGTCACTGATCAACGCGCTTATGATGCGTAAGTCATTGGCGCGTACATCGGCACAGCCGGGCAAGACACAGACGATCAATTTTTATAACATCAATAAAGAGATCTATCTGGTAGACCTTCCGGGCTATGGCTATGCCAAGGCTTCCGAAAAGGAACGGGAGGCATGGGGGCAGATGATCGAGCGCTATCTGAATACTTCAGACAAACTGCGTGCGGTCTTTCTGCTGGTAGATATCCGTCATGCGCCGTCTGCCAATGACAAGCAGATGTTTGAATGGATGGCGTATGTAGGATATGATCCTATCGTCATTGCGACCAAACTGGACAAGATCAAGCGAAGCCAGATTGATAAACAGTTGGGGATCATCCGTCAGGGATTGGGCGCGGATAAAGAGACCATTATTGTTCCATTTTCTGCGGAGACAAAACAGGGAAGAGATATAATCTGGGATTTTATGGATCAGGTGATTGAGAATGAAGAAGAGGCATAAAGGATTATTTGTAAGTACGCTGCTTGCCACCATTTTTGTGGTGGCATTTGGCTGTACTTTTTTTATTTATCAGAAACAGGAAAAAAATGGAAAGGCAGGGGATCTGACTGTGGTCACATCCTTTTATCCGATGTATATCGCTGCTTTGAATGTCTGCGACGGTGTGGATGGCATCCATCTGGAAAATCTGAGCGAGCCGCAGACCGGCTGTCTGCATGATTACCAGTTGACACCGGAAGATATGAAACTCCTGCAGACGGCAGATGTCTTTATCGTCAATGGTGGTGGTATCGAGAACTTCCTTACCGATGTGGCGAAGGCGTGTCCGAATCTGACCATCATCAATGCAAGTCAGGGATTGGATCTGATCGAGGACAATGCCCATGCATGGATGAGTCCGGCACTACATGAAAAACAGGTGGAAAATATCGCAGAGGGGCTGGCAGCAGTAGATGCAGACCATAGCAAGGCATATGAAAAAAATGCCAAGGCATATCAGAAGAAATTGCAGACCTTGGAAAAGCAGGAAGAAGAAATGACCCAATATACCGAGGGACGGTCTGTTGTGCTTTTTCAGGAAGCCTATGTATATCTGGCAGAAGATCTGCATCTGAAGGTGTCTTATGTCTTAGATCTGGACGAGGAACGGCAAGTCAGTGCCGGTGAGGTGTCGGATGTCATGTCTGCCATTGCAGGAGACCGTATCCGGGTTGTTTTTGCAGATGATGTCTATGGCAAGGAGATGGGCGATATGGTGGATACGGAGACCGCAGCCAATACCGTCTATGTGGAAACACTGGTCAGGGGAGACTATGACAAGAACAGTTATATAGAGCATATGCAGGAAAATCTGGATGCCATACAGATGGCTTTTGCTGCGAGATAGGAGATAGTATTTATGCATAAGATCAAAAAACCATGTGGTTTTCACTGTATCAGGATGAAAGATATTGGCGTGTCCTTTGGCGATCAGGTTGTGTTGGAGCATATCAATCTGCATATCCATTGTGGCAGTCTGACAGCACTCATCGGACGAAATGGTGCGGGAAAGTCTACGCTTCTTAAGGCAATCTTAGGAGATATTCCGCACACGGGAAGTATTACCTTTTCCGATACCGAAAATGGAAAAATGAAAAAAATGAAGATCGGTTATGTGCCCCAGTCTTTGAATTTGGAGCCCAATACACCCATGAATGTCTATGACCTGATCACGAGTTTCCGCTATGATTATCCCGTCTTTTTGAAGAACAAGAAGTTATACCGGGAGATCAAGGAAGCCCTGGCGGAGTTTGAGGCAGACCATCTGATCGATCAGCCGATCGGTAAACTCTCCGGTGGAGAATTGCAGCGTGTTTTATTATCGCTTGCCGTTATGGACGAGCCGAATCTTTTGCTCTTGGACGAGCCGGTGTCCGGTATTGATAAAAACGGTATGGATCTTTTCTATGAAAAGATGGACTATCTGCGCAAAAATTATGATATGGCGATTATCATTATCTCACACGATCTGGACTATGTGGCAAAGTATGCCGATAAGGTCGTTCTGATCGATAAGACCGTCACGGCAGACGGCAATCCCAAAGAAGTCTATGAAAGTCAGGCTTTCCATCGTGTCTTTGGTGATGCGACCTATGCCTATGGCAATAATGTAGGACATGTGCGCAAGGTGGAAGCCAAGGAAGCCCCTTATGAGGCGGGCTACAAAGGAAAGAAGGAGGAAGCATGATGACAGGTTATTTTACAGAATTATTCCAATATGATTTTATGCGTCGTGCCTTTCTTGCCATCCTGATCATCACGCCGCTTTTGGGCATATTAGGTACGATGATCGTCCACAAGAAGATGGCGTACTTTTCGGATGCCCTGGGTCACTCCGCTCTGACCGGTATCGCCATCGGTGTGGTCTGTGGCATCAGCGACACCAATCTTTCCATGGTGCTGTTTGCCATTGTATTTGCCTTTCTTTTGAATCAGATCAATCGTAAAAATCTGGCAGCCACCGATACCATCATTTCTGTTTTTGCCAGTTGCAGTACGGCGATCGGTCTGGCGATCCTATCCAAGGGGGGCAACTTTAGCAAGTATTCCGCTATTTTGGTGGGCGATATCCTGAGTATTTCTACGCGGGAGATCGTCTATCTGATCCTTATTTTTGCGGTGACCTTGGTATTCTGGTGCTTTGCCATCAACAAGTTAAATGCCATCAGTATCCACGCATCCCTGGCAAAGAGCCGCAATATTTCCGTGCGTCTGGTGGAGGATATTTTTGCCATCATTATTGCACTCATTGTGACCCTGTCGATCAAGTGGATCGGTATTCTGCTCATCAATGCCCTCTTGATCCTGCCGGCGGCATCCAGCCGTAATATATCGGAAAATATGCAGGAGTATCACCTATATGCGGTGATCTTTAGCCTCTTTTCCGGAATCGTGGGATTGGTGATCTCCTATTTTACCAATGTGGCGACCGGACCTATGATCGTGATCGTGGCATCTGTGATCTATTTCGCAACCTATTTTTATGGGAAGAATAAGTAAGTGAGGGACGTTCCTTTTGCCACAAGGAGTGTCCCCACCGGCTTTAGACCTGTCTGTCCGGCAGGTCTTTTTCTTTTGCAAAAAATGTATAGAGTCGGAAAAACTGGAAACAATAGTAAAAAAGGAAAGGAAGGATGGCACAATGGGATATGACGGAAATAATGAGACCCTCTATATCAAATTAGACCGGTCTGCCCTGTCCTATGAGGCGGATTTTTACATCAAAGATCTGGGCGGGACATGGTGCAGTAACAGTGACATATTAGCGAGGGTAAAGGCACATGCCGTCTATCATTTCAAGCATCCGGGAAATATGCCGATATCCATTACCAAAGTGATCGAGGAGATCCACAGTCTCTATCCCAAACTGACTGTGGTAAGTCTGGGTGAGACCGATGTCATCATGGAGTATCGGAGCAAGGAGCCGGAGCCACCGGTACAGGTGGCAAAGACCATATTTCTTTGCGTGCTCTTATTTGTGGGAGCGGCTTTTGCCATCATGGCTTTTCACAATGATATCAGTATCACGGAACTCTTTGATCGTTTTTACCTACAGGTCATGGGAAGCGAAAAGCCTGCGGTCAGCCCGCTGGAGATCGCCTATTCCATCGGGCTTGCGGTGGGAATCTTGTTCTTTTATAACCATTTTGGAAAGAAGAAACTGACCCACGATCCGACACCGATCCAGGTGGAAATGCGCAAGTATGAAAAGGACGTAGATACGGCGATCATAGAAAATGGGGCAAGGAGAGGGGAGAATCTGGATGTTTCTTAAATGGATGGTCATGTTTGTCGCGGGGCTGATCTTTGGAGGTGCGACGGCGGCCGGGGTGATCGCCCTGCTTACGACCTTAGGTTTTGTCTCGCGTATGATCGCAAGGCTGCAACTGGCGAAAGATACCCTGCATTGGGAAAATGTCATCATATTAGGAAGTCTGAGTGGCTGTCTCTTATCCGTCTTTGAACCGACACAGGTATTTTTCTCTTTTTGGGATGGTATGGCAGGGCAAGGCTTTGCAAAAGGGCTGGGACTGATAGCATTGGTTTTGGTCGGTATCTGTGCCGGTATCTATGTGGGCTGTCAGGCGATGACATTAGCAGAGATCCTAAATATGTTTCCCATACTCTTTCGCAGGGTAAAACTACAGATGGGGCTGTCTTATGCCATCCTTGCCATTGCATTGGGAAAATTGGCAGGCAGTTTATGGTATTTTATTTTTTTGTATGCAAGTTCATAAAATGAGGTGAAAAGGGAATGAAACAGGAAGAAAAAGAACAGATCAATGAGATATACAATGCCTATGTGGAGAGCGTGACCCCAAAGGCCAACCTATGGCTGCGCATGGAAAAAGCCTTTTTGGTCGGCGGACTGATCTGCATCTTGGGACAATTTATCATCAATATCGGAAAAAATCATGGTCTGGACGATCAGACAGCGGCAAGTTATTGCAGTCTGACCCTGGTATTCTTGAGTGCCCTTTTGACAGGCACAGGAATCTATCCGGTCATTGCAAGTTTTGGCGGCGCGGGAGCACTGGTTCCCATCACGGGCTTTGCAAACAGTGTTGCCGCAACAGCGCATGGCTTTAAGGTAGAAGGACATGTCTTTGGTGTCGGTGCCAGGATCTTTCAGATCGCGGGACCGGTGATTTTGTATGGCATTTTCAGTAGTTGGATACTTGGCATGATCTACTGGTTTATGACCACACTTGGTATGTGATTGACAAAAATACCATAAATTGTTGTTGCGTAATGATAAAAACCACTAGATATTGTGCTCGCTTTCCTGTATAATGAAAAACGTGCCAAGATGAAAAAAAGAGCAAAAGATTGTATCTAAATAAAAACTTGCACTTTTTTTAAATTCTTGTTATAAAATTAACGAGAGTTAGAAAAACCTAACTCGGGTTATGTGAAACAAATTGTTTACTAGAATAGGAGGCAAACACAATGGTAGAAATGAAGGAATGGGACGGCTTTGAAGGACGACTTTGGAAGGAAGAGATCAATGTCCGTCAGTTCATCCAGGATAACTACACACCGTACGAGGGCAACGAGGACTTTTTGACAGGTCCGACTGAGTCGACCAACCGTTTATGGGACGCACTGCAGAAATTGCAAAAAGAAGAACGTGCCAAGGGTGGCGTGCTTGATATGGAGACCAAGGTTGTTTCCAATCTGACTGCCTATGGTCCGGGATACATTGATGAGGATTTGAAAGACTTGGAAAAAGTCGTTGGTCTTCAGACAGATAAGCCACTCAAACGTGCTTTTATGCCGTATGGTGGTATCAAGATGGCTGTACAGGCGTGTGAGACGTATGGCTATGAGGTAGATCCTCTGTTAAAGGAGATCTTTACCAAGTATCACAAGACACATAATACCGCTGTGTTTGACGCATATACACCGGAAATGTTAAAGGCTCGTCACAATAAGATCATGACCGGTCTGCCGGATACTTATGGACGCGGACGTATCGTCGGCGATTATCGTAGAGTGGCACTTTATGGAATCGATTTTTTGATCGAACAGAAAAACGAAGACAAGGCAAAATGCGGTAGCGGCAGCATGAAGGGCGAAGTTATCCGTCTGCGTGAGGAAATCGCAGAACAGATCCGTGCCCTAGAGGGCATGAAAGAGATGGCAGCCATCTATGGCTATGACATTTCCAGACCGGCAAAGGATGCAAAAGAGGCAATCCAGTGGCTCTACTTTGGGTATCTGGCAGCCATCAAGACACAAAATGGTGCGGCAATGTCCGTAGGACGTGTTTCTACCTTCCTTGATATTTATTTCCAGAGAGACTTGGATCAGGGACTGATCACAGAGGAAGAAGTACAGGAACTGGTCGATCACTTTACCATGAAACTGCGTATGGTCAAGTTTGCCAGAATCCCGTCTTACAACCAGTTGTTCTCCGGGGATCCGGTATGGGCAACACTGGATGTGGCAGGAACGGGCGTAGATGGCAGATCTATGGTGACAAAGACAGACTATCGTTTCCTCCATACCTTAGAGAACATGGGACCGGCACCGGAGCCGAACCTGACGGTATTGTATTCTTCCAGACTGCCGGAGAACTTCAAGAAATATGCATCCAAGATCTCCATTGCGACAAGTTCTGTCCAGTATGAAAATGATGATGCCATGAAGCCGGAATGGGGCGATGATTATGCCATCTGTTGTTGCGTTTCTGCAACCCGTACCGGTAAGGAAATGCAGTTCTTTGGCGCCAGAGCCAACCTTGCAAAATGTCTGCTCTATGCTATCAATGGTGGTGTGGATGAAAAGACCGGCGACCAGGTAGGACCAAAGTACCGTCCGATCACATCCGAGTATCTGGACTATGACGAAGTTATGGAACGCTATGACGATATGATGGAATGGCTGGCAGATCTTTATGTCAATACTTTGAATCTGATCCAGTATATGCATGATAAATACTACTATGAGTCAGCCGAACTGGCACTGATGGATACGAACTTAGAGAGAACTTTTGCAACCGGTATCGCAGGATTTTCACATGTGATTGATTCTTTGTCTGCAATCAAGTATGCTAAGGTTAAGGTCATTCGTGATGAAAATGGTCTTGCAAAAGATTATGAGATCGAGGGAGATTTCCCAAGATACGGCAATGATGATGACAGAGCCGATGAGATCGGTGTATGGCTCTTAAAGACCTTTATGGATAAGATCAAGAGACATCATACCTACCGCAGAAGTATCCCGACCACATCCATTCTTACCATCACATCCAACGTGGTCTATGGTAAGGCAACCGGATCCATGCCGGATGGACGTAAGGCTGGAGAGCCGCTTTCTCCGGGAGCAAATCCAAGTTACGGAGCAGAGCAGAATGGTCTGTTGGCATCCCTGAATTCTCTGACCAAACTCCCATATGAATGGGCGCTGGACGGTATTTCCAATACCCAGACCATCAATCCGGGAGCCCTGGGCAATGCGGAGGATGAGCGCGTGGACAATCTGGTACAGGTGATGGACGGTTACTTCGATCAGGGCGCACATCATCTGAATGTCAATGTCTTTGGCAAGGAAAAACTGATCGATGCTATGGAGCATCCGGAGAAGGAAGAGTACGCAAACTTTACCATCCGTGTGTCCGGTTATGCAGTCAAGTTTATCGATCTGACCAAGGAACAGCAGATGGATGTTATCGCAAGAACCTGTCACGATCATATGTAAAAGATCATAGGCAAAAGTTGATGACCGCGGGATCATATCGATCTCGCGGTTTTCTTTATCGCAATGGAAAAGAGGAAAGAAAACATGGATCAAGTCTTAGGAAATATTCATTCAGTGGAAAGTTTTGGGTCGGCAGATGGTCCGGGCGTGCGCTATATCGTCTTTTTGAAAGGCTGTCAGATGCGGTGTAAATATTGCCACAATCCGGACACCTGGGCGAACTCCTGCGGCAGAGCGGACAGCCCGAAACCGGGAGATCACTGGCAAAGCCCCGAGGAAGTTCTTGCCAAGGCAAAGCGTTATAAGGCATACTGGAAAAAGAATGGCGGTATCACCGTCAGTGGTGGAGAGGCACTTTTACAGATTGATTTTGTCACGGCACTATTTACATTGGCAAAAAAAGAGGGCATCCATACCTGCTTAGACACCTCAGGCAATCCTTTTACAAAAGAAGATCCTTTTTTTTCAAAATTCAAGAAATTGATGGAAGTGACGGATCTGTTTATGTTGGATATCAAGGAAATGGATGCCGATAAGCACAGACAGTTGACAGGACAGGATAATGCGAATATTTTAGAAATGGCAAGATATTTATCCGAACAGGGAAAGGCAATGTGGATCCGCCATGTCCTGGTGCCGGGGATCACCGATGATGAAAAAGATCTGCTGGCACTGCGGGATTTTGTAGGATCCTTAAAGACGGTAGAGCGGCTTGAAATCCTGCCTTATCATACGCTTGGTGTATTCAAATGGAAGGAACTGGGGCTTTCCTATGGTCTGGAAGGCATCGATCCACCGACCACAGAGGAAGTCAGGCGAGCAAAAGAGATCCTAGGAATCGACTAGACTTTAATACAACTTTAACAATCCAAGTCTATCTTAGTAGGAAAGTGGGGAGAGAAGGTAAAATCGACACATGGAAAAAGATTTTGAATAATGCGATCAAATATACCCCTGTGGGCGGGCTGATCTCTATTCGCATGAAAAAACGCGGAACAGACGGTGCTGTTGTGACGATCGCTGATAAGGGCTGCGGTATGAGCGAGGAGGTTGTTCATCATATGTTTGACAAGTTTTATCAGGGGGATACGTCGCATGCCTCCAATGGAAACGGCTTGGGACTTGCCATGGTAAAGCGTGTCATGGAACTTCTGGATGCAGAGATTTCCGTAGAGAGCAGTCCGGGAAACGGAAGCACATTTACGGTGGAACTTTAGGTTGCAAATACCCCTTTTTGGTGCTATATTCTTTACTATAATGTACAAAGAAAAGTACAAAATGAGAGGTGGGGTATTATGACAAAAGAAATTAAGACAGAGGCGAGACTGACCTTTTTTGAGGCGACCAGTATCATCGTCGGACATGGCGTGGGATCCGGCATCCTGTCGGTTCCCTTTTTAGCGTCCAGAAATGATTGGAAGGATATGCTCTGGATCGTTGCGGTAGCATATCTGATCAATCTCATTATGCATTATATGATCGCAGAACTTTCTTATAATAATGGTGGGGCACAGTTTATCAAATGTTTTGAAAACGAACTCTTTGTAGGACGCTTCAAGAAATTTGCTACCTGGGTGGCGTTCGGACTTTTGGGATTGTCCGTTGTCCTCAATGTCAGTGGCTTTATTGCAGGTGCAGCAGCCGTATTTCATGCATGGTTTGGTCTGCCAAATTGGGCGGGCATGATCCTTTACTACATACTGGCAGCCAGTGTGATCTATTTTGGTATGAAACTGGTCGGTATCTGTGAAAAGATCTCCGTTGCTTCCATGGTGGCAGTCATCGGTATTTTGTTCGTGGCAACGCTGGTTTCCGAGATCAGTCCGCTGCCGACCAAGTTTATCGCAACGACCAATCTGGTCGCGCTCTATAGTATGATCTCATTCTCTTTGTCCGCTGTGATGTCAGTGCCACAGGTGGTCAAGGGATTGCAGGGAGACATCAAGCGGATCCGTGGAGCCATTGCGGCAGGCACAGGTATCAACACAGGATTGATCCTTTTGATCACCTTTATGACCTTGCTTGGAGCCGGGGCGGATATTTCTGAGAATGGAGCCTTGGTCGATCTGTCTGCACATCTGGGCGGCTGGGTCAGCATCATCGGCTATATCTTCTCCTTACTGGCGCTTTCTACTTCTTTCTGGGCAAATACACTGAACCTGCGTGATATTGTCCATGAGCAGACCAAATGGAATGTCAAGACCTCTTGGCTGGTATCTAGCCTGCCGTGCCTTTTGATCGCGCTGGTAGGGGTATCCAGTTTTGTAGGATTTACCCGTCTGGCAAGTGTGGTACAGGTACTGACGGGGGTAGGTATCATCATTTCTTACAATCGTTCCAGAAGAAGGGAAAAGAATGCGCCGATCTGTGGCATCTGGGGGACTTTGCCATTTCAGATCCTGGTTGTGGTCAGCACCCTCTTTGCAACCATTGGTGCATTGGCAAAAGTGTACTAAAATCCAGCATCAGATTTGTAAATAATTTTGACACTGCCCGAAATTCATGCTATTATTTTCTCGGATAAGAAATGCATATTTATACAGAATAGATGAGGAGATCGACATGGCTAAAACACCTTTTGTAACAAAAGAAAAAGTAGAAGAAATCGCGAAAAGTATCCCGACCCCGTTTCATTTGTATGATGAAAAGGGATTGCGTGACAATGCGCAGGCAGTAAAAGAGGCTTTTGCATGGAATCCGGGATTTCGTGAATATTTTGCAGTGAAAGCCAATCCGAATCCTTTTTTGATCAAGATCCTGCAGGAGTATGGCTGTGGGACAGACTGTTCTTCTATGACAGAACTCATGCTCAGCAGGGAACTGGGATTTTCCGGGGAAGAGATCATGTTTTCTTCCAATGATACACCGGCAGAGGAGTTTGTCTATGCCGATCAGATCGGTGCGACCATCAATCTGGATGATTTTACCCATATCCAGTTTTTAGAGGATACCATCGGTCATATTCCGGAGACGATCAGCCTGCGTTACAATCCGGGCGGTGTCTATGAGATTTCTAATGGGATCATGGACAATCCGGGGGATGCCAAGTATGGCATGACCAAAGAACAACTTTTTGAGGGCTACCAGATCCTGCGTGACAAAGGTGCAAAGCGTTTTGGACTGCATGCCTTTTTGGTAAGCAATACGGTGACAAATGATTATTACCCGGCTTTGGCAAAGACCCTGTTTGAACTTGTAGTCGAGTTGAAAGAAAAGACGGGGATTGAGATTTCATTTATCAATCTTTCCGGTGGCGTGGGTATTGCCTATAGACCGGATCAGACACCAAATGATATCCGTGTGATCGGTCAGGGCGTGCACAAGGTGTATGATGAGATCTTAGTGCCGGCTGGACTTTCTGATGTCGCTATTTATACAGAGATGGGCAGATTTATGATGGGACCTTATGGGGCTCTGGTAACAAAGGCGATCCATGAGAAACACACCTACAAGGAGTATATCGGTGTGGATGCCTGTGCCGTCAATCTGATGCGTCCGGCAATGTATGGAGCCTACCATCATATTACGGTTCTGGGCAAGGAAGATGCACCGTGCGACCATAAGTATGACGTGACCGGTTCCTTGTGTGAAAATAATGATAAGTTTGCGGTTGACCGTATGTTGCCGCAGATCGACATGGGAGATTATCTCTTTATCCATGATACCGGAGCACATGGCTTTGCTATGGGTTACAACTACAATGGCAAGTTAAAATCTGCCGAGGTGCTTTTGAAGGAGGATGGATCTTATCAGTTGATCCGTCGTGCAGAGACAGCAAAGGATTATTTTGCTACTTTTGACTGCTTTGACATCATCAAGGGACTTGTATAAAAAGTCTGAAAAACAAGTCTGAAAAACATGAAAAAAAGAGATTGACATTTTTAGGATGTTGATATAAACTATTATTCGTTGATGGCGCATAGCCATAGTATCAACGAGCCGGTGTGGCGGAATTGGCAGACGCACAAGACTCAAAATCTTGCGGGGGCAACTTCGTGTGGGTTCAAGTCCCACCGCCGGCACTAACAACATATGAGACGTATGTATGAAAAAAGCCTCGAAACCTTGAAAATACAGGGTTTCGGGGCTTTTTTGTGTCTCAGACTGTCTCAAAAAATGCCCTTGTTTTTGCCCCATTTTGCCCCATTTTTGCCCCACGATTATTGCGCCGCTTTTAGGTAGGAGTGCTTTACATTCTCCAAAGTGTTTCGGTAGTAACTCCGTGTGGTATTGATGGAGGTATGCCCAGCCAACTCTTGCACGTCCTGGAGTGGCATACCCCGATCTACCAGATGCGTGATCCGGCTGACGCGGAACCGGTGTGGATGCAATCTGGCGATCCCGGATCGGACACCTACATCGTGGATCATGCTACGGATACCAGCGGCACTAATTGCACTGCCTTTATTCTTGGACTCAAACAGAGCATTGACCGTCAGATCGCGGTTGGTCAGATACTCTTCCAGATACATCGCTGACTTGTCCGTGAACATGGATATACGATCCTTGCCGCCCTTACCATGTAAAAGTACCGTGTGTTCGTTGAAATCAATATCTGATAACTGTACTCCGGCGACTTCGGAGACACGCGCTCCGGTTTCATACATGAAAGATATGATCGCCTTATCGCGTATGGATTTACAGGTTATCATGGCTTTTTCAATCTGCCCGGATGTAAGTGCCGGCTCTTTCTTAACCTGAAACTTAATCTGTTTGATCCGTCGCGCCGGAGACTTCTCTATGTACCCTGCAAACTCCGCCCAGGAATAAAATGCGGAAATACACCGACGCATACCATCCAGTGTACTGTTGGCGATGCCACGCTGTTTCTGATAGGATGCAAGATAATATAAAATGTCCTTTGTGTCAATATCTTTCAGAGGCTTTTGCATATACTCCATCAACAAGCGTAACTGATCCATGTATCGCTCAATGGTCTTTTCAGACTTGCCCTCGACCTTTAAGGTGGCATAGTATTGTTCACATAAAAAACGATCATAATCATCATATTCGACCATTTCATTCTTGCACTCAGAGATCTCACAGTCGTATAAGGTGATCGTGAGAACATTGTGGAGCATATCTAATTGATCCTGAGACAATATTCTTCCCATTTCCATAATAACTTTATTGATAATGACAGTCTTTGCTTCCATAGTAGCCCCTCCTATAGTAAAGATATTTTTGATACAATTTCATTATCACGCTCAATCATGCGATTGGTAACATGAAGATAGACACGCTTTGTAATATCACTGTCCTCATGCCCGACACGTCTTGTGATCGTTTCCAGTGGCACACCAGCCTCTGCCAGCAGGGAGACGTGCGTGTGCCGGAGTACGTGCGTTGTGATCGGTCTGCCAAGGGCAGAGGATGATGTCTCTTTGAGGTATTTGTTGAATGCATAGTATCGCAGATACCGACCATTCTTATCGCAGAAGAGAAGATTTCCGCGAAAACCACAGAGTTTCTTTCGTGTGTTGGTGTCGTTGCAAATCTCATGCAGCAGATGCTCTAATTCCGGTTGCATGAATACGTCACGATTGGAGGTAGGAGTCTTTGGGGTTGTGACGGTCTGGTTTACGGCATCATAGGTTTTGGTGATATGTATTACCTTATTAGCGAAGTCTATGTCATTCATGGTAAGAGCCAGAGCCTCACCCACGCGCAAGCCGGACAGAACCATGAGTGCAGTTAAGTTGTGCCAGTGGATGACGTGCATAGCATCAAGCAGGGTGGAGAGTTCAGATTTCTCTAAAAACTTATGATCCAGTTTTTCGCGTGCCTCCTTGTCGGGCAGAGGTTTGATCTTCTTTAGGTAGTTGATATCGGAGATATAATCGTTATCATAGCCCCAGCGGATCAGAGCCTTAAAGCGTGTGATACGTTCGTTGATCGTACCTGGTGCATCGTGGTTTTTGATGAACTGCGTCTTGACATATCCGGCAGAGAGTTGGTCTACAAGCGTGGATGCCCCAAGCAATTTTAGGATGGATTGGGTGGCAAAGAAATTTCGCTGGTAGGTAGATGCCGTGACAGACGACTTCTGGTATTCCCGATACAGATCGACCAATTCTTGCAGTGTGAGGTTATCTTGCTTTGTGTATGCAGCAGTGGCGGCTATTGCACCCTCAATGCGGGTCTGTAGGACTTCCATAGCACGTTTTCTTGTGACTGCGGTATTTTTATCCATGACAACCGATACCTTGCGATATTGACCTGTCAGAGGCTCCATGTAACGTTCCACAAATCGAACTTTTCCGTTTTTGGTATTTTCAGCCCACATCGTATCATCCTCCTTAAAAATGGGTACAAAAATAACAGCCAGCAAGGAACGTCTGTTCCGCTTGCGAATGGCTGCCCCGAATGATACAATATGCTTGTGTAGCGCTTTTGTATCATTCAAAGGCTTGTCCTCGGTGTTGGTAGCACCGGGGACTTTTTATTTATCAATGCTTGGACAACATTTTTTGCAAGGTTTATAGTTATTTATAATATCGTCGGTAATTTCAACTCGTATAGCATTTTTCATACC
>CAVGHS010000026.1:0-24329 GCA_963629085.1 bacterium | reverse complement strand
GACCAGATCCCCATAAGGAAACTAAAGATGCCGATGTACAAAAGCCGGACATAGACTCTGCTATAGCAGACGGCTATGGCACTGACGAAGGTCATCACTGCCCCCAGCAGGATCAAAAAGATCCCGACAAAGGTAGCGTGCAAATGTTGTCTGGCAAACTCCCGATAGACCTCGCTGGTAGAAGAAAGTGTCGGATCCATGATGCTGGTAAAAGCATCCGGCTCACGGGCTTCAAGATATATGCAAATCTTTTTGCCAGCCGCATCCTCCGGCAGATCTACAAAGTGGTATCCACTGCCGACGAGCCAGTCCCTCTCGGCGTACTCATGTCCATAAGTATAGATCATCTCACCATCTACAGTGACATCTATGGTAGAAAGATAACAGATTAGGGTCATGGTCTGCCCTACAGACATATGAGCCGGAAGGATATTTTGCAACACCACCTCATCCCCGGTCTGGAGTCTACGAAAAGTATAGGAAGAAAGCATATCCTCTGCCTCTAGAGTCTCCCCATTCACACTGACAAGCCAGCCCTCCGAAAACTCTGTCATCTCGCTTGCGACAGAGTCCTTATAGAGCATCCAGGCGAAAAACCAGATCCATAGAAAGGTGACTACAGCGGAAAAGATTGCCAATAAGGTCTTGTATGTTTTCTTTTTTTCCGATCTCCATGCCACCATAGTTATGCCTCCCATCAAACTCTTTTATTTGCATTTTACCATATGCGATCAGATATCTCTATAAAATTTTTTCATGCTTTTCGTACAATATCTTGCACATTTTTTTAGACATTATGTTATACTCCCTTTGATATTTATATAAGGAGATTCCCATGACTTTTAGACATAAAAAACATAGAGGAATTCGCTTTCTCTTCCTGCTCACTCTTATTTTGACCCTTATCAGTATCGGGGGTATCCTGCTTTTAAAAAAGCGGCATCTGGCGATCACTTTTACCCCTGCGGACTATAGCGAGAGTAACGAGGCTTTGGCAAATCCCTATATCGGCTGGTATCACTGCTACGAATATGTGATCTGTGAGGATGCCTCCCCGGATCTATCCACCATAGACGCTGCGCAGTCTTCGGACACCTCCACACGCCTTTGCCTTGTCCGCATCAATCTAAAGAATTATGCCCATACTGCCATATCTGACCGGGGACTATCGGATATACGCTCCCTTCTTGGCAGATGGGCCACAATCGACAAGCAAATACTCCTTCAGTTTTGCTATGATAGGTCAAATGATCCTGCCGCGAGCGAGCCGTCTGATCCCTCCACCATCTATCGCCATATGGAACAGGTTGCAGACATCGTCAACGACTATGCCGGGCATATCTACCAGTTGCAAGGCGTCTTCTCGGATATGCAAGGGGAGGACTCTGCCGGGGCTTGTCTGGCTGATTTGACGGACTACTACGCATCCCTGACTGATAGATCCCTTTATCTGGGACTGCACGATAGCGACCAATATCTAGAGGCGATCGGACAGAATAGTGTCCCACCGGTCCTCTATAGCTCGGATAAGACCCTCTTCTATCGTATCGGGCTTTTTGATGATGCCATGTCCCCCGGTATGGCAGACGGCGAGGCAGAGGCTATAGCAGCAATCGCCTCCTTTGCGCCATGTGGCGGCTCTGTCTCTGCAGATGCTAGTCTAAGGGATGCGACCACCGCCATCGGGATGCTTTTTTCCCGTCATATTTCTTATTTAAATGCCGATCAGGACGAAACGATACTGGAATCCTGGAAGAACCAGACCTATCATGCCGGTGATGCCTATAGTGGTCTTACCCTTTATGATTATATGACGACCCATCTGGGCTACCGCTATGTTCTGCGCGATGTTGAATTGTCTTTCAACACCTGGAAAGACCAGAATGCCAACTTGCGTCTTTACATAGAAAATGTCGGTTCTTGCCCCGCCTATATGCCATATGATGTGCGCCTGCTCATGCGAAACCGGGATACCGAAGAAGTGATCACCCTTCCTCTGGATACCGACAATCGCAGTTGGGGATCTGCCGAGACAGTCACCCTAGACCAATCCCTCGCTCTGCGGGATTATGAGAAAGGATCCTACAGCCTTTATCTCTTGTTGCAAGATCCTTCAACCGGGGAGGTCATCAAACTGGGGAACACCATGCCTCTGACTTCTAACGGCTATTTGATCGGCAGTCTGATCATCCGATAAGAATTTTTTCAAAAAATGGAATTATCTGCAAAAAGTTTGCAATTTGGCTTGACTTCATATGTAAAAACAGATAGAATACTATTTGTTCGCAGGAGTGGCGGAATTGGCAGACGCGCAGGCTTCAGGTGCCTGTGGTAGCAATATCGTGTGGGTTCAAGTCCCATCTCCTGCATCAAAAAGGAATCCTTTTCAGGATTCCTTTTTTTGTTTATCAATATAAATATTTCTGTTCAAAGTCATCGACACTCAGCGGCTTGTCGAACAGATAGCCCTGTATCAGATCTACATTCATATCCTTTAAGGCATCGCACTGGTTCTTGTCCTCGACCCCCTCAACACAGACATGCATATGCAAAGCATCTGCCAGTTGGGAAACCGACTTGACAAAGGCTTCGGAATAGGCATCCTCTCCCACTTCCTCCACAAAACACTTGTCGATCTTGATCACATCGATCGGCATACTGCGGATGTGATTTAAGGAAGAATACCCGGTACCAAAATCATCCAGAGCCACACGGATACCCATCTTCTTGATCTGTCCTAAGATCTGCTGCATACGGCTCATATCGTTGATCGCCAGCCCTTCCGTGACTTCCAGTGTCAGATTGGACGGTTTCACGCCGGTCTCTTCCACGGCTTTGCGGATCCTGTCAATGATGTCATTCTGCAACAACTGGATCACTGACAGATTGACATTGACCTTATATTCCGGATGCCCGAAATCATTCCAGTATTTACAACGCTTACATGCCTCCACCAGAACATGATAACCGATCTCATTGATCAGTCCCAGATATTCCGCCAAAGCAATAAACTCCGATGGCATGACAAAACCAAGTGTCGGTGAATTCCAACGCACCAGTGCCTCTGCCCCACAGCACGGACGTTCCGGCTTGCTGATGTCAATAAGGGGCTGGTAGTAAACCTCAAACTCTTTACAGCCATGCTCCACCGCTTCACGCATGCATTTTTCCATATCCAGACGCTCAACCGAACTGGTGCACTGCTTGTTGTTGTAATACTCGACGCGGTTCTTCCCCTGACTCTTTGCCCAGTGCAGGGCAATATCTGCTCTCTGCAAAAGCAAGGACAGATCGATCCCATCCTTTGGGATGCGCACAACGCCCATACTCATGGTGCAGTAATATTCCGTCCCCTGTAAAAGCCATGGTCTGGAAAAAAGATTGCGGATATTGCGGATCATGGTCTCTCTTTGATCCATATGGCGGTTGGTTACGATAATGGCAAATTCATCACCGCCCAGGCGATAGCAGTGTCCTGCCACGCCATCCATGTGCACCAGGGCATCCGCCACATTTTGCAGGAGAAGGTCTCCCACATGGTGTCCCAGTCCGTCATTGATATGGTTGAAATCATCCAGATCGATATAGAGGATGGCACTCTCTCCGCCACTGCGCACAGTCGCATGGATCTCCTTTGTCAGATCTTCCTCAAAGCGCATACGGTTGTAAAGACCTGTCAGATAATCTTCATTTGCCTGACGCTCAATGCGTTCCTGATAGCGTTTGGTCTTGGAAATATCGTAAATAGTCGCCAGACGCACTTCTTTGCCATCCACCCAGCCAATTTTTGAAAATGTGATCTCCAACCACTTGTCACCGCCTGCCACCCGGTACTCATGAATGCCTTCCATACCATCCGGTGAAATAGTCAGGACCTTTTCCAACTCGATCCGGTCTTCCTCGGTCAGGCTCATCTCTTTAAAAGCATCATTGGCATAGAGGATCTGTCCGGTCTTTAAGTCATTGACGCTGATGCCACAACCGGCATTTTCCAGGATAGCATCCAATGCCGCATAAGAACTCGCCAATGAATTTTTGGTGATACGTTTGACCAGGATCGTCTGTGTAATACACTTGACATCGTT
The DNA here is from genome assembly GCA_963629085.1 of bacterium. Taxonomy (GTDB): domain Bacteria; phylum Bacillota; class Clostridia; order Lachnospirales; family Lachnospiraceae; genus Pararoseburia. The sequence continues at coordinate 20,244 of CAVGHS010000026.1, read as the reverse complement.
CAAAAAGCGCAGATCTTCCACGCTCCATTTGCGGTCTTCTTCCATCATGGTAAAGCACAGATACATACCGCATTTGCCATTGACATTCAAAGGTAAAAATACACCACAGTGGATCCCAAACTTGGTAAAATAGTCTGAAAACGGCTTTGGCATGATGGTCTCTGACGAGATCGTGTATGGTCGTCCCGTCATAAAGGGAACTTCTGCTACCGACAGGCTGCCATAGGTCCGCATGTGTTCGTGTTCCGTCTTATCTGCCCACTCACAGATCATTTCTACATGTTCTTCATCTGCCTGTAATTTCAAGAGACATCCATTGGACAAATGCATATAGGTTCCCACGCGTTCCAGTATATCCTCCATGATCTGTGCAAATGTAACATCCGACTCCATGCTCTTTAAGATCTCGGTCAGCACTTCTGTCTTTTGCAAGAGATACTCCATATGTTTTTCATTGGCTTCTAACCGGGCAATCTCCTCTGCCTGTGCTGCCAGGTGGATCTTGCTGGAAAAATAATTTTTTGTCAGCACATCCAAAAGAGCCACTGCCGCATCAAATGCCTTGGTCGTCGTTTTGCGCATGACCTGTGGCACCTGATCCGCCTCGGTTTCCAGCTCCTCATCAAGGGCAAGCAGAACCCAGGCTCCGTCAAACCTGCCCTCCTGATCACGAATGGCTATTCCACGCAACTGCACACAGGGCATACCGGACTCCACCACGATCACATCTTCGCCCCCTACATCTGAAAAACTGGCGATCAGATTGCGTTGTGTTGCCACCGGAAAAACACGGTCGATAAAGACCTGTTCTTCCTTTGTCCCCGAAAAAGATGTCAGGCGGCGCATATTCCTGCTGACACACACACAATAGCACCCCTGCGTCCGGCAAAATTGATCCTGCATCGCCTGCATCTGTTCCTGATCCAGACAATCCATGACATACCCTTTTTGTAAGCCTTGTTCCTGTCCCTCATGATTTGTATACATACCCTACCCTCGTTTTTTCAAAATGTAGATCTGTTCCCGTCCGCGCATAGGGATCTGGCGTACCAGTTGAAACTCCTCATGCAGACGTAATTGTTTTTTCAAGATCCCTTCCTCGGTCGAAAGGGCAAAGACCATCGCCTGATCTGCCGTGATCCGGCTGGTCTTGTCAAAAAATCTACGATAAAAATGATCGACTTCTTCCCGCTCCTTATGCTCCATACGCGGAAATTCCGTGATCACTTCCTCCATCAGATACGATGAAGTAAAATCAAAATAATCTCGATTGATAAAATAAATGTTCTTTTTTGCAGACGCAGCATCCTGTCTGCCATAGAAAATGGCTTCTCCAAAACTGTCAATGCCATAAACATCACGCGTTCTTCCTGCCTGCATACGTTCGATCAAAAGCGTGCCAAGACCACAGAAAGGATCGATCACATGTGCTTCTTCTTTTAAATACGGACGGATCCATTCCACCATCTGTGCCGCCACGACCGGTGCCATAGATGTCGGCAAAGCGTGTTTCCGATAAGAAAAACGCCTATCCTCCTGCCCTAAGACTCTGGCATAGACCACATAGGTTTTGTCTTTCTTTTGTCTCGGCAAAAGTTCGATGACAGCATCCTTTGGACGGTTGACCAGTCTCCCCTGACTGCCCTCCTCTATGGCATAGGCAAGTTGTTTGGTCTTTTTGCTGTCAGCATCCTTTGGCATGCGAAGGGCAAAGGGATATTTTCCCTTTTTGCCGTAGACTTCCTCCAAAAAAGGCAAAAGTTCGGAAAGTACGATCGCCTGCGCCAGATTGGTCTCTGCCGCAAGGGTCTGGCTGCGAAAACGTATGACAAAAAGTATCTCCCGATAAATACGGATCCGGCACAATTTATCCAGATCGTCTGCAAGCAGGCGAACACCGTTCCCCACTATCCTTGCATCCGCATAGCCCAGATCCTGCACCTGTGCCAGCAGGGTCTCTTTCATATAAGGGTCTGTCGTAAGGATCAGGGCATGCTTCTTATGAATGCCCTGATATTGATAAGTTTCCTTCTGCTCATAAGTCTCCAGCAAAAGATCCATCTGTTCTGACAAAAGGCGCATATGCTTTTTGTCTTCTTCCCGGATCTCTTCTGCGCCCAGACGTTCTCTTTCTGCCCGCAGGCTGTCTAAGATCTCTCCGCAGTCATAAGCCGAAAGTCCCTTTATATAAGAAGCCAGAACAAACTTGGTATCTTCCTTTTCATAAGCCGCCCAGAGCGCCTGTATGATCTCTCCTGCCAAGCCCAAGGCAACTACCCGATCAGCCAGATCTCCCAATAAAAGGGCTGCATTCTTTCTGGTCTTGGCATCCGTATGAGAAAGCAGTTCTCGTAAGCGTCTGACAAAAGCCGCATCCACATCGGACGCCGTAGCCTTTTTGTCCTCTTTGATCTGACTGCGCAGACTGCTCAGATCTGCTCTTACATCTTCTCTTTGTATGATCTTTGTCAATAATTCTTTGATTTCCATGCTCTATCCTAAATTCTTTTCTTCTTCTTTGTCCATATGCCTGGCAGTGCGGTATTTGCGCGGTGAAATCCCATAGGTCTTTTGAAACAGCCGATGAAAATAAGAGACATTTTCATAACCTACTGCCACAGCGATATCCGCCACGGTAAGCCCGGAAGTCTCCAGCAGATATGCCGCCTGTCGCATGCGCTTCTGTTGCACTAATTCGGTGTAGGTCGCCCCGGTAAAGGAATGGATGGCACGGCTCAGCCAATACACATCATAATGGAGCATCTGCGCCAGTTCGGACAATTCGCCGTCCTTGTAATGCTCCTCGATATAGCGATATACCGACATCAGAAGTTCCTGATTCTTATTATCTTTGCCGACACTGACCAGGTCTGTGTAATTCATCAGTTGCAATAGAAGCAGTCCCATCGTCGCCTGATTGATACTTCTTTTGTTGGGCTGTTTGTTATGTATGGTCCAGATCAGATTCTCCATGAGATTCTGGATCGGCAGTACCCCGGATACCTGAAAGTGTAGATAGGAGACATCCGTATCCTTGCTCTTTAAACACTCTAAGACAAACTTTCGGATCAGGTTGTCCTCCTCGCCCATCATAGAGAGGGCATAGTCAAAAAATGCCGGTAAGATAATAAAGTTGACGGCAATATCATCCTCGCCTGCCGGATAAATCTCCTGCGTAGCATTCTGATTTAAAAAAAGCATTTCTCCGGTCTTTAGTTCGATCTGATCGCCATTGACGATATGGGTCGTCTGCCCGGAGCACATATAGATGAGTTCTACATAATTGTGCGTGTGCGCCGGAAAATGCACAAAACGGGTATGGGTACGGATCTCTATGGTCTTGCCGCTCTCGATCAGCCGCTTATAATCGACCATATGGGTCTCCGGCTCCATATAGATGCCACGATCCACATCAGCCTGTCCCGTAAGATAGCCCTGTTCTTCTTCACTGATCTGTCTTAATTCATTCAGCAGTTTTTGATTCATCTGACTCCTCTAATCTGCGCCAATCTTCTTCCCGCATCTTGTCCTTCATCCGATGCTCCTTTAAATATCTGCGCACAAAGCATAACAAAACAATACTGATGGTCGAGATCAGATCATCCAATGGTGTTGTCGTTGTGACAACGATCATGTGACGTGCCACCAAAAAGATGATCGTCTCCAAGACATTATCTGCGGTCGGCCGGCATAACATTTTTAAAAATTCCACACCGATCACAACCAAAAAGACGCGTTCCAAAAATTCCAGCATAGCCTGGCTCGAAGAACGGTCTGCCCACAACTCCGCCACATGCGGCACCAGTGAGATCAAGGCAATCACAACGGCAATGAGTACAAAGATTGCCGCAATAAATTCCAAAACATGGCAGACATCTGCCACCCATTTTTTCACATAAGCATAAACCTTATCAAACATAAATACTCCTCTTCTTCTCCTTAAAATCCTAGTTATCCAATTAAATATTATCGTATTATCCTTACCCTAGTCAAGCCCCTTATATGCAGGCTTTCTCCAGCGGCGGACAAAAAAAGACCCGATCAGATAACTTCTCTGATCGAGCCTTTGCTGTATATGCCTGCGATTTTATTCTACGACCTGTGTCCACCCGTAAGGATCAGCAATCTTGCCCCACTGGATGCCTGTCAAAGTATCGTATAACTTCTGTGTCAGTTCGCCGGTCTTTTCATCGTTGATGGCAACAACATCATCCTTGTAACGAAGTTCGCCAACCGGAGAGATAACGGCTGCTGTACCGGTACCGAATACTTCTTCCAACGTACCGTCATGTCCGGCCTTCATCAGATCATCTACAGAAAGACGTGTCTCGTTGACTTTGTATCCCCAGTCGCGGAGCAAATGGATCATGGAATCTCTGGTAACACCCGGAAGTACGGTTCCCTCGATCGGTGCTGTGTAGATCTCGCCGGCGATCTTGAACATGATATTCATTGTACCAACTTCTTCTACATATTTACGATGCTCACCATCAAGCCAGAGTACCTGTGCATAACCCATCTTCTCAGCCTTGACCTGTCCGAGAATAGATCCTGCATAGTTACCGCCACACTTGGTAAATCCGGTACCACCCTTAACGGCACGAACCAATTCATCCTCAACTAAGATCTTGACCGGATCCAGACCGGTTGCATAATAAGCGCCAACCGGGCAGCAGATGATCATGAACTTGTAAGAAGATGCCATATGCACACCAAGGGCTGCTTCCGTGGCAAACATAAACGGACGGATGTAAAGGGATGTATCCGGCTCAGACGGAACCCAGTCTGCTTCCTGTTTTACCAGTGCTCTGACTGCTTCTACGAACATATCCTCCGGGAATGCCGGCATACAAAGTCTTGCGTTGGAATTGATCATACGTCTTGCGTTCATTTCCGGACGGAACAACTGAATCTTGCCCTCAGCAGTACGATATGCCTTCAAGCCCTCGAATGTCTCCTGCGCATAGTGAAGTGTCACACATGCCGGATCCAGTTCGATCGGTCCCTGTGGTACGATCCTGGCATCATGCCATCCCTGATCCTTGTCCCAATCCATGATAAACATATAGTCTGTCATGTACTGACCAAATCCAAGATGCTTCTGGTCCGGCTTTTCCTTTAACTGCTTACGTTCTTCGAATCTAATTTCCATGATTTCTTCCTCCATATATTGCATAATCGCAGATGAAATCCTGCAAAATTTCTCTGTTTGTCTTATTATCTTCCTCTTTATGAGGCTTGTCAAGAATACAGCCTATAATTATCCTGCACTTTTCCTCAACTTTTTTGTATAATTTTTCATCAGATCCCCGGCAATGGTTCTTGAAAGCCCTTTTCAAAAATAATATAATGATAAAAAATAAGAAAGTTACGAAGGGAGTTTATCATGCATACATTTCAACCATATCCTATGAATATGTTAGAGTTCAATCCTTTTGAAAAGATCGGTAAAGAATGGGCAGCTGTTACCGCAGAGGCAGACGGCAAGACCAACGCCATGACCGTTAGTTGGGGCGGTGTCGGTGTTATGTGGGGCAAAAACGTAGCCACCATCTACATCCGTGATTCCCGCTACACCAAGGGTCTCATCGACAATAGCGATACCTTTTCTGTCAATTTCTTTGAGGACGATCATATGCACAGCACACTGAATTATCTGGGCAAGATCTCCGGTCGCGACGAGGATAAGATTGCCGGAGCCCGCCTCCATATCAACCATATGACTGGCACTCCGTTTTTAGACGAAGCCAAATTTGTCATCCTCTGCAAGAAATTATCTGCGACCCGCATCACAGCCGATCAGTTCATTGATCCGACCATTGCAGACAAGTGGTATGCAGATGGCGATATGCACACCATGTATATCGGCGAGATCACAGATGTATTAGTCCGCTAGTATATCTTTGAGTCAAAGCAAAAGCCCCGGTTGCCTTAGGCTTTCGGGGCTTATTTTTATATTGCTGATGCATTACTGCTCATTTGCGATCGTATCCTGTAATTTTTCGACCTTGCCATGCAGTCTGCCGATCGTATCGGAGAACTCCTGAATGGTGTCGTAAATCATGACCGCGCCATCCACACCATTGCCGGACAATTCCGAAACGCGGTTGGTATTTTCTGATACACTGACCACACTGTCAACAATCTGCGCCGTGTTGCTGGATACTTCATTGACGCCATCAATGATGCCGTCCACCATGGTCTTTAACTTGCCGACATTGTTCTTGGTCTGTTCAAAACTGCTGTTGACATCGGCGATCTTGGTATTTTGTAACTGGATACCCTCTACACAATGGTTCATCTTTTCCACAGACTGATTGGCAACTGCGATCAACTGGTTCATGATCTGGGTGATCTCTTCCGTAGAATTCTTGGTCTGCTCTGCCAGTGTGCGGATCTCATCTGCGACTACTGCAAAGCCTTTTCCTGCCTCGCCTGCTCTGGCTGCCTCGATGGATGCATTGAGGGCCAAGAGGTTGGTCTGGCTGGAGATGGAAAGAATGGCATCTGTGATGCTGGAAACACCCTGGATCTGTGCCACCAGATCGGTAATGATCTGATTGGTCGCCTCGATGTCTCCCGATACTGCCTGCGCTTGGGAACGCATATCCTCCGAAAGAACAGCACCCTCGCTGACTTTCTCGTACACCTCTTCTGCGTTCTGCTGAACACGCTCTGCATTTGCCTGTGTCTCCTGCACGATCGCATAAATATTCTGGGTCAGTTCAGACTGATGATCCATTTCCTGACTATTGACCGTAGAAGCTGATGAAATATCACTGAGTGCGCCCTTATTTTCATTTGCCTGCTCTGTAATGTCATGCATGCCATCCGTGATCACATGGAAATTATCCAGAATATCCTGTGAGATCTGCCCCACCTGATTTGCCACCTCAATGGCTTCATTGGTCTGCTTCTGGATCTGATCCATATTGTCCTTGGTCGCATTGTAAATACGATATACCGTATACATACTAAAGAATCCAAACAAAAGGGTCGAGATCAGTTCGATCGTGGCATCTTCCGCTGTCACCTGCCCTCGCATGGAACTCAATCCGATGTCGATCAGATCAATGATGACCGTGGCTCCTGTACCATAGGCTACCAGACGCACATTCTGATAAACGATCAGCGCATAGACCGTGATAAATACGATCGGATAGATCTTCACATTCGATGTCAGACTGACCACAATGACCGGGATCAGATACATAAACGACATCTTGATATGTGTGTTTTCCCCGGTTCCCTTGGTCAATCCCCAAAAGGCTGCCAATGCATAGCAGACTGCCATGACAATGACACCAAGAACCGTGACTGAATGTGTGATCAGCATGATGATCAGCCAGCCCAATAAGGACAGTCCGTAGATCATTACCCCTAATTTGTTGGATCTGGCGGTCTGTTCCGGTGTCAGTGCGATTGCTTTCTTTGCTTTCTTTTGTCCCTTAGCCATTATTCTGTCCTCCCTGTTATGAGCACTATTCCTCTGTTTCCTCTAACTCAAGTCCCAACTCATCCAACTGCGCCTGATCGACCGGTGTCGGAGCCTCTGTCATCAGACAGGAGGCATCCTTGACCTTCGGGAAGGCGATCACATCACGGATTGAATCCGCATGCATCATGAGCATGATCATACGATCCAGTCCAAAGGCAAGTCCTGCATGTGGTGGCACGCCATAAGAGAATGCATCTAATAAGAAACCAAATCTCTCATGTGCCTCCTCATTGGTAAATCCAAGTGCATTGAACATCTTTTCCTGCACATCACTCTGATAGATACGGATACTACCACCACCGAGTTCACAACCGTTTAATACGATGTCATATGCCTTAGCACGGACAGCCCCCGGATCACTGGTAAGTTTGTCCAGATCCTCCTCATAAGGCATGGTAAACGGATGATGCATGGCAACAAAACGGTTCTGATCATCTGACCACTCAAACTGTGGAAAATCTACCACCCAAAGGAAAGCAAATTCATTTGGATCATAGAGATTAAATTCTTTGCCTAACTGCAAACGTAAGGAGCCTAAAACTTCCCAAACGATCTTATTGCGGTCTGCCGCAAATAAGAGCAGATCTCCCGGCTGTCCATCCATAGCAGATACCAAAGATGCGAGTTCTTCCTCTGTCATAAACTTGGCAAAGGATGACTTGTAAGTGCCATCTTCGCCAATGGAAAGATATGCCAGCCCCTTAGCGCCACATCCCTTAGCATGGTCTACTAACTTGTCGATCTTCTTGCGGGACATTGCCCCCTGACCTTTGACATTGATACCACGAACACTTCCGCCATTTTCCAAAGCACCGGTAAAGACACCAAATCCACATCCAGCAACAAGCTCTGACACATCTACCAGTTCCATGCCAAAACGAACATCCGGCTTGTCAGATCCAAAACGATCCATAGCCTCCTGCCAGGTCATGCGCTTCAAAGGAAGTGACACCTCTACATCCAGTGTCTCCTTAAATACGCGGGCGATCAGACGCTCATTGACATCTAAGACATCTTCCATATCTACAAAAGACATCTCCATATCCACCTGGGTAAATTCCGGCTGACGATCTGCACGCAGGTCTTCATCACGGAAGCACTTTGCAATCTGGAAATAGCGGTCATAACCGGAGCACATCAACAACTGCTTGAACAACTGTGGTGACTGTGGCAGTGCATAAAAACTGCCCGGATGCACACGCGACGGTACCAGATAATCTCTGGCGCCTTCCGGTGTGGATTTCTGTAAGATCGGTGTCTCGATCTCTAAAAAGCCCTCATCCTGTAAGAAGGAACGGATCACGCCCATAACACGGCTTCGCATCATCAGATTCTTTTGCAGATCCGGACGACGCAGATCCAGATAACGATATTTCAAACGTAATTCTTCCTTGGTCTGGATACCGGATTCAATCGGGAATGGCGGTGTCTGTGCCTCGGAAAGCACACGGAGTTCTGTCGCAAATACTTCGATATCACCTGTCTTTAAGTTCTCATTGACGGCTGCGGAACGCTTCTGCACCTTACCGACGATAGCAACCACATACTCGCTACGCAAAGTTCCTGCCTTGGCAAATCCTTCACTGCCGATCACAGGTTCATCAAAGACCACCTGCATCATACCACTACGGTCTCTTAAATCAATAAAGATCAGACTCCCTAAATTTCTTCTTTTCTGTACCCATCCCATCAGCGTAACTTCTTCGCCGATCATAGTGTTATTTACTTCTGTACAACGGTGACTTCTGTGAAGTCCCTGCATAGACTCTGCCATGTCTTTTGTCCTCCTGCTTAATCTCTATTGAAAAATTCTACGAATTCTTCGTAGCCTTCTTTTTGTAATTGATCTTTCTGGAACTTTTTATTTTTGTTCATACGAACGACCTGTACCTGCTGGCCGTTTTCTCTGGCTTCTTTTGCCTGCTTCAAGACCTCAGTCAGTTTCTCAGCCGGATATTTCTTTTCTACCAGATAAGCCACCTTCTTTGGACGCTTTGGAATTTCAAATCCCTGTTCCATCAAAAGTAAGATAATACGCTCAAAGCCAATGGAAAATCCGCAAGCCGGTACATTCTGCCCGGTGAACTTGCCGATCATTTCATCGTAACGACCGCCGCCGCCACAGGATCCGCCAAACTCCGGAATGGCGATCTCAAAGATAGTCCCGGTATAATAACTCATGCCGCGTACCAGTGTCGGATCAAATACCAGAGCAAAGTCAGCCGCCTTAGCCGCCTCTACGGTCTGTGCGATCTCACGCAGGTTGCCGGAGATCTCTTCATCTAAATAATTGCCAAGGGTCTCCTGTAAAAATCCTACGCCCTCAGCCACATCCTTCTTGTCTGCCAAGGCATCAAAAAGTCCAAGATATTTATCAACGCTTTCCTTTGCATAACCATTTTCCAGAAGTTCTGCGGAAACACCCTCGATACCGATCTTGTCCATCTTATCCAGTGTGATGAAAATACTGTCGTAATCTTTTTCTTCAAAGCCACTGTAAGCAGCCATAGCCTTTAAGATACGACGTTCATTGATGCGGATCTCAAAGCCGGAAAAGCCAAGACGACCAAGTGTCGTTGTCGTGGCAAGGATCAGTTCGATCTCTGCCATATTGGACGGCTCTCCCAAAATATCGATGTCGCACTGGGTAAACTGGCGATATCTGCCTCGCTGTGGACGGTCTGCACGCCATACATTACCGATCTGCAATGCCTTAAATGGACTTGGCAGATCATTGGCATTATTGGAATAGAATCTGCAAAGTGGCACAGTAAGATCATAGCGCATACCAAAGTCCACCACATCGTTTTCTTCCTTTGCAGTGTCCAAATGCAGTTTTTCGCCTCGCTTTAATACCTTGAAGATCAGTTTTTCATTCTCGCCCCCCTGCTTGTTGCTCAGGTTCGCGATATTCTCCATACAAGGTGTCTCGATCGGTGTAAATCCAAACTCACGATAGGTCGTCTTGATGACATTCGTCACATAATCACGGATCTCCATCTCTCTAGGCAAAATATCTTTCATACCGTTGACCGGTTTCTTACTTAAAGCCATTTTACATCCTCCAAATTTTAACTTTTACACTTCATTATAATCTGTTTTTTCATGAGACGCAACTAGGAAAGACGACATTCATCATTCTCATTCTTCCAGATAGTCCGCCAACTCGTAAACACGTTTCTTTGTCAGTTCTGCGCCTTTTAGAGACTCCACCATGGATTGCATGCTTCCGCCCTGATACGCTTCCCCTGCCTCCTTGATCTGATTTTCCTTGTCCTCGATCCAGGCGAGCTGTTCCTCTTTTATCTTTGAAAATTCACTGTCACTTTTTTCAAGTTTTATTACATCCCAGACCGCATTCAGGCAGTCATCCCAGAGATTATACAATTCCTCCGCTGTCTGATTCATCTGGTTCTGTGTCATACTTGCATTTGTTTCCATCTCATTATGGTAGGTCTGATCCAAGGACTCGCATTGTTTTATTTGATCCAGTACTGCTTGCACCTTATCCTCATTTGACGATGTTTCTTTTGTATCTGTTGTATCTGTTGGCGCTTCCTGTACGACTTGCGTCTCTGCTGCAGAATCAGCCTGTTTGGTCTCATTCTTTGTATCGGTTTTGTTTGCGCAAGCAGTAAGTCCCAGACTTGCAAACAGCAAAATAATTGCTGCCTTTTGTATACTCTTTGTCTTTTTTCTTTCCATATGCTATATTCCCTCCAATGCCTTTTTCTTTCGCTCGATCATTTCATCGATACGCTCGATATAAAGTCCAACATCCTTGACATTCTCCGACCGCGTAACCGTCAATCCATGGTCTGATACATACTTGCATGCCGCTCCTGCGCCCAGGGCAATGATGGACTGTTTCTCCTCCATGATGAGGATATTGTAAAGCCCCGCCTTGCCTTCTTTCGCAAAGCCGATATTCTCCAGATTGCCGGTCATATTTTTCTGGCGGTAGAGATAATATGGTTCCATGCCAAGATCACTTGCCGTCCGGTGTGCCAGTGCCATGTGCCTTTCCGAGTTTTCCATATGAAGATCCTGGTATTTATCCCATTCCAGATTGAGTCTTGCAGACCGCTTGATGGCAAGCGAATGTACCGTCAGATTGTCCGGATCCAGTTCCTTTATGACTTCCATGGTATGTGCCACATCTTCCATGTGCTCACCCGGAAGTCCCACGATCAGATCCATATTGATGGTTGCAAATCCCAGCTCTCTTGCCAGATAAAAACTGTCGATCACCTGCTCGATTGTATGGTGTCTGCCAATGAGATCCAGTGTCTTTTGGTTCATAGTCTGAGGATTGATGGAAATGCGACCGATTCCATGTCGATGCAAGGCTTCCAATTTTTCCCTGCTGATGCTGTCCGGTCTGCCGGCTTCCACAGTAAATTCCAGCAAATGGGAAAGATCCAAAGAATCCTCGATCCTGGTCAGCAAACAGTCTAACTGATCGGCACTCAGACTGGTCGGTGTGCCGCCGCCAATATAGATGGTATCTAAAACTTTGTCCTTTAACCTGTCTGCCACAAAGTCGATTTCCTTGAAAAGTGCCTCCAAATACGCATCCACACGATTCTTCCAGATTCCGATCGGATAAGAGGTAAAGGAACAGTAGAGGCAGGTACTCGGGCAAAATGGAATCCCGATATAAAGACTATATCCATTTTCATAATCTACCGGTGTCAGCAGGTCATATTCTTTTTTTGCAATCTTTGCACACAAGGCTTCCTTTTCCTCGGAGATCAGATAGGTGTCCTTCATATAAGTACGGATCGACGCCTCGTCTGCACCCTTCTCCAGCATCCGCAGGGGAATCTTGGTCGGGCGGATCCCCGTCAGTGTTCCCCATGGCAGTTCCCTTTCGGAGATTTCACGCAGGATCTCATATAACAAACGTTTCAGACGGTTCTTGGTATCCTTGCGATCCTCATAATGTACCGGGCAGGATCTGACCTGCGAATCTTTTCCGGTCTCATATGCGATCGTGATCTCCTCCATGGTATAAGTCACAACAAAAGAAAACGATATCTGCTCCGGATCTGCCACTGGATCAGTATCCACAAGAATTTCTTCCTGTGGATAAAAGGCTTTGATCAAAGAGTAAATATCGTATTCAAAATTTGCTTCATTTAATTTTACTGTAATCATTCTATATTCACTTTCCTAGAGAAAAGGATTATACATCCGCTCCTGCTCTATCGTCGTATCCACATCATGTCCCGGATAGACATGCGTCTGCTCCGGCAGGCACATGAGTTTATCCCTTACTGCCTCGACCAGCGTCCTGGCACTGCCGCCCGGAAAATCTGTCCGCCCAATGGATCCACAGAATAGAGAATCCCCGGAGAAGACCAGATCCTGCCTCGGAAAATAATAAGAGCAGCCCCCCGGCGTATGCCCCGGTGTAAACAGCACCCGGATATGAAAACCTGCCAGGTCGATCTCCTGCTCGTCCTTAAAAAAAACATCTGCATGATAGGTCGTTGCCCCGCCAGCCATAGGGCCGGATAAGTTGATGCGGCTATCGGCTAAGGTCTCTGCTTCCTTTTCGTGCGCATAGACCAACAGATCATACTTTTCTGCCAGCCCTGCTGCCGCCCCGGCATGATCAAAATGTCCATGGGTCAAAAGGATAGCCACCGGTGTCACACCAAGTAGATCTATCTTTGCCGCAATGCGGTCTGCTTCTGCGCCCGGATCTATGATAATGGCTTCTTTATTGGTCTCGTTGATGACCAGATATGTGTTGGTCTGCACCGGGCCAACGACTAAATGCTCGATTTTCATCCTGTTGTCCTTTCCACATCGATCACGGAATCGATCTGCCTTAACTTTTCGATCAGACTACGCAATTCATTCTTGCTCTTGGTTCCAAAATTGACCACGATCGTTGCAATGCCCTGCTTGCTGGTCTTGGAAAAGATAGATTTGATATCTATATCACGCTCGGTAAAGACTTTGGAAACATCTACCAAGAGTCCGGTTCTATTATTGCCATAAATATGGATCTCCGTCTGATAGAGTTCACCGGAACGCTGTTCAATGGCATCCGGCTGCCACTCTGCTTCGATCAGGCGTGCCCTTTCACTATCCGGAAGATTGAGCACATTAATACAGTCCGTGCGGTGGATGGAAACGCCTCGCCCACGTGTGACAAAGCCAACAATCTCATCCCCCGGCACCGGGGTACAGCATTTGGAAAAACGGACAGAGACATCATAGAGTCCCTTGACGGTAATACCGCTCTTGGACTTGTGTTCTTTTTGCTTTTCCTTCGCCGCAGCCATGTTTTCCTCCGGCTGGTTGTTCTCTGCTAAAATATCCTCATCCGTGATCAGGATCGGATGATCTTTCTTGTATGCTTCATACATACGGTTGACAAGCTGCCCCTCTTTCAAGCCGCCATGTCCAACGGCTGCAAGGCAGTCATCCCAGCAATGGAAACCATACTTGCGGATGATCTTTTCCTGATATTCCGGTCGGTTGATATCCGAATAATTGATGCCCTTTGCTTTGGCAGAAGCCATCATGAGTTCCTTGCCCTTGATGATATTTTCTTCCTTGAACTCATTGCGGAACCACTGATTGATCTTATTCTTTGCCTGTGTACTCTTGACCACATTTAACCAGTCACGGCTCGGTCCTCTGGAATTTTGCGAAGTCAATACCTCGATACGATCACCATTCTGGATCACATAATCGATCGGCACCAGTTTGCCGTTGACCTTGGCGCCCACCATCTTATTGCCGACCGCAGAATGGATGCTGTAGGCAAAGTCGATCGGGGTAGAACCATTTGGCAGGTTCTTGACATCACCGGATGGCGTAAAGCAGAATACGGTATCGGAAAAGAGGTTGAGATCGCTTTTCAGCAGGCTCATGAACTCCTTGTTGTCCGACATGTCTCTCTGCCACTCTAAGATCTGGCGCAGCCAACTCAACTTTTCTTCCTCTTTGTTGATTGTGGCGCCCTCGCCACTCTCCTTGTATTTCCAATGCGCAGCAATACCATATTCGGAAGTCCTGTGCATATCATAAGTACGGATCTGAATCTCAAATGGTGTACCGGTCGGTCCGATCAAAGTCGTATGCAAGGACTGGTACATATTTGGCTTTGGCATAGCAATATAATCCTTGAAACGTCCCGGGATCGGTGTGTACATCTCATGGATGACACCAAGCGCTGCATAGCAGTCCTTGACTGTCTCAACGATAATACGGATAGCAAAAAGATCATAGATCTGATCGATGGTCTTGTGCTGGTTGACCATCTTGCGGTAAATGCTAAAGAAATGCTTGGCACGTCCCTCGATATCCGCCTCGATACCGGCTCCTTTCATGTGCTGTGACACCTCATCTACCAGACCATCGATATAGGCTTCTCTCTCCTGCTGACGCAGTGCAACCTTCTCCACCAGATCATAGTAGGCCTCCGGCTCCAGATATTTGAGTGAAAGGTCATCCAATTCGATCTTGATCTTGGAAATACCAAGGCGCTGTGCCAAAGGCGCATAGATCTCCATGGTCTCTCTTGCCTTTTCTTTTTGCTTCTCCGGGGTCATATATTTGAGCGTTCGCATATTGTGCAAACGATCTGCCAGTTTGATCAGAATAACACGGATATCCTTTGCCATGGCGAGGAACATCTTGCGGAGGTTTTCTGCCTGCACTTCTACCTTGTCCGCATCATAGGACAACTGTCCCAACTTGGTAACACCATCTACCAAAAGTGCCACCTCATCGGAAAACTCTGCCGAGATCTCCTCGATTGTCATAACGGTATCCTCTACCACATCATGCAAGAGTCCGGCAACAATAGTCTCCTTATCCATCTCCAGATCTGCCAGGATGATGGCAACACAAAGGGGATGAATGATATAAGGCTCGCCTGACTTACGGCACTGTCCCTCATGCGCTGTGTGGGCAATATGATAAGCCTTTTCGATCATGGTAATGTCCGTGTTAGGGTGATACTTACGGATGCGCTCGATCAATTCACGATGGAGTTCTTCCGGCTCGACAAAATCCGCAGTGGCAATAATGCCCTTGCGTTCCCGGTCGATACTCTGTTCCATCTGTTCTAATTGTTCTACAGTGAAATCTGCCATTCGTCATCTCCCCTTTCTGTTTCTGATACTCTCCACGAGCAATACCAAAAAGTAGCACAAATTTTACCTTTGATTATAGTTAAAATTCTCCAAAAAAGCAACAAATCTCGCGGGATTCCTTTACAAATTATAAGAATAGATCCATTCATCCTGCATTTGTTTTCCATGAAATCCCATTTTTTCCAAAAATTGACGCGAAGCCACATTCTTTTCGTCCACATGGCTGATGATCCGCTCCATGTCAAGTTGATCTTTTGCATAGGAAAGGATCGCCTTGCAGACTTCTGTAGCATAGCCCTTTCGCCAATGATCCGGTGCGATCAGATAGCCCAGCTCCACTTCCCCTTCCTGACAGGGTTCCCGATATTCCAGACCTGCCCGCCCGATCAGTTCTCCGGTCTCTTTTTCAAAGACCAGCCACATACCAAAGCCATAAAAGCCGTAAATACGCTCGATATAAGTCTCTTCATACTGCCTTTCCTGCTCGTACTCATACAGAGGCTCAATAAAGTCCGTCACATGCGGCTTTGCGTATAAAGCAAAAAGATCGTCCAGATCATCCATACAGAATTCACGCAAAAAGCACCGCTTTGTCTCTAAGATCTGCCATGGAATACCATGATGGCGCTCAAAAACACGGACAAAATCCCGATAGGTCACCTGTTCCAGACTAAGCACGACATAGTTTGCCTGCATCATTTCCTGTTCCTGCGCCTGAAAACCAAGCACAGCGATCCCCAGTCCCTGCATCTGTTTTGCCATATCCGGCGAAGTCGTCAGACAGATGGTCGCCGCCATGTCCTCAAGTCCGAATAAGCCCGCCACATTTTCCGGTTCCAAAAAGACTAGCTTTTGAAAAAATGGCGTATTTTCTTGCAAATACGCCATTTGTCTTTCATAATTCTGCGGTGTGAATTTTTCTTTTTCTATATAAACCACAAGATTTTTTAAAGTTAATGTTTTCATAGATTTTTGATACGTTCCAGTGCGCGCACTGAGTTTTCATAACTGCCAAAGGCTGTCAGTCTAAAGTAGCCTTCTCCGCTTGGTCCAAAGCCGCTGCCCGGTGTTCCCACCACATTTGCCTTTTCTAATAAGAAGTCAAAGAAGTCCCAAGAGGTCATATTGTCCGGTGTCTTGAGCCAGATGTATGGTGCGTTGATACCACCATAGACTTCATAGCCGGCATCCTTAAGTCCGGTGTAGATGGTCTTGGCATTGTTCATATAGTAGCCGACCTGTTCTTTGATCTGTGCCTGTCCTGCCTCGGAATACACAGCCTCGCCTGCTCGCTGGATGATGTAAGGTGCTCCGTTGAACTTGGTTCCATGACGTCTCGCCCACATGCCATTCAAAGAAACGCCGTCACATACCAGATCTTTTGGTACGACCGTAAAGCCCAGACGGACACCGGTAAATCCTGCATTTTTTGAAAAACTGCGGATCTCGATTGCACAGGTCTTTGCTCCCTGACACTCATAGATGCTATGTGCCACATTGCTTTCAGAAATATATGCCTCATAAGCAGCATCATAAATAATGATAGCACCGATACGGTTGGCATAATCTACCCATTCCTGCAACTGATCTTTGGTCAGTGTGGTTCCTGTCGGATTGTTTGGCAGGCACAGGTAAATGATGTCCGGGTTCTCCTTTGGAAATTCCGGTACGAAATTATTTTCTGCCGTACATGGCATATAGGTCACATTGCTCCACATCTGTGTGGCTGCATCATAGACGCCGGTTCTTCCAGCCATAACATTGGAATCCACATAGACCGGATAGACCGGATCACATACTGCAATACGGTTATCCTGTGCAAAAATCTCCTGAATATTACCGGAATCGCTCTTTGCTCCATCTGATACAAAGATCTCATCCGCAGAAATATCACAGCCTCTTGCCTGATAGTCATGTGCCACAATAGCATCACGCAGAAAGGCATAGCCCAAATCCGGTGCATAGCCGTGGAAAGTCTTGGCATCCCCCATCTCGTCCACTGCCTTATGCATGGCCTCGATCATTGCCGGTGCGATCGGCTGGGTCACATCTCCGATGCCCAGACGGATGATGTCTGCATCCGGATGTGCCTCTGTAAAAGCACTGACTTTTTTTGCAATATTGCTGAACAAATAACTTCCCGGTAATTTTTGATAATTCATATTGATCTTGTACATCTTCATTCTCCTTTTATGTCCCATTCACAAGTTACTTTTGCTGTCAAGTTCTATACTCCTATAAATCGATTTCCCCGGAAAAGACCTCCGTTGCCGGACCAGTCATAAAGACATGGTTGGTCTTTTCATCATAGACGATCTCCAGATGACCGCCCAGAAGTTCGATATCGACACTGCGTCCTGTGAACCCGTTAAGATAGGACGCAACTGCCACCGCACAGGCTCCTGTACCGCAGGCAAGGGTCTCACCGGAACCGCGTTCCCACACACGCATACGCAAATGACCCTTGTCGATCACATTGATAAATTCGGTATTGACCCGCTCCGGGAAAAGTTCATGGTTCTCAAAAACCGATCCCACTTTCTCTAGTGGAAAGTCTCTGACATCCTCCTCGATAAAGGTGATGCAGTGCGGATTTCCCATAGATACGCAAGTAATATCATAAGATCTTCCCTTGATCTCTAATGGCTCTGCCACGATCGCTTCCCTTCGATCGTCTGCCAAGCCAAGGACGGATGCTTTGATCGGAATCTGCGCCGGAATGAGTTCCGGCTCTCCCATATCAACACGCACCTTACTGACCTTGCCCTCTTCTACCGTAAGTTCTAAGACCTTGATACCTGAAAGCGTGTTGACCGTGATCGTCGTCTTGTCCGTCAGACCATGATCATAAACATATTTTGCCACACAGCGGATCCCATTTCCACACATTTTGCCACGCGATCCATCCGCATTATACATATCCATCTCAAAGTCTGCCACGTCAGACGCTTTGATCAGGATCAGCCCATCCGATCCGATCCCGAAATGACGGTCACTGACGCGAATGGCGGTTTCTGAAATATTAGGAATGACTTCTTTTGTGCAATCTACATACACATAATCATTGCCACATCCATGCATTTTTGTAAATTTCATATGACGTTCCTTTCTCTTCTTTTTCTAACAGACCTGTTCAAAGACCGATTCCAAGCCCCACCGCAAGAAGAAGCGGTATTGCCACACCGGGCAGCCATCCTAAGAAAAAGGATGTGCTCTGCCGTAAGATCTGATTCTCCGATAACATAGAATAATCTGCAAATTTTTTATCTATCTTAGCACCATAAAAGGCTGTTAGCAAACAGTAAACAAGGCTGCATAGGAAAAAGCCCAGACTTTCCAATATGCCAAAAGAAAACGCCAGCGTCAGGAGAATGCAGGATACGACCGCAACCGGAATGGTGACAAAAAGATTTCTCTTAATGAGCAGGTTCTCCATATCTTTCTCCTCCATAGGCATAGATTCCATGATCCAGTGCCGTTTTCCCTCCATGGAAAATCCGCAGTAACTGCTGCATCCCATGCCAAGCAGTGCCAAGAGCAGACAAAGGATCAACAGATATGCCTGTCCTCTGCCAAAATTGCCATAGACAAACGGTCGGATCTGTTGCGCCCGCAAAAGACAAAATACGCTGAACATCACAGCATACATTGGACCGATCAGGGTACTTACCATATAAGACCGCGAATGGATCCACTGACTCCATAGTCTTTCCTCCAATGCCTTATGCTTTGTTTTTGCCACCTGCCTGCCATAGGAAAACTTTTTATATACTTTGGGCGCACGCAGTGCCAGTACGATCTCCTGATAGGCGACCAGCATAAATAAAAAGAAGAACAAAAACCAGACGGATGATGCCACCAAAAACAGGAAGAAAAAGGCTCCGTTATTTTCCACGACGCCATTTTGATACATCCTGCCAAAGGTGTAATTGACGCAGATCGCCCGGATGATCTCGGTCTGATCCTTATGCATCGACAGTGCATTTGATACATTTCCTATGGAATTTCCTACAAAAAGTCCCATGATAAAAAGCACTGCCAGCATGATCATCGAGTGCAATAAGTTGCTGTTCTTGACGGAACAAAGGATGAGTGCCAGGAAAATCCCCGCCAAAGATGCGATTCCGGTGATCGGCAGGCAGGTAAAGCATACCCCCACGATCCATCGTCCCAGAAAGCCTCCATCCACAGAAAGAGCCGTCAGATATGCCTGTAAAAAAGGAACATTACTCAAAAGAACCAGCAGGGTACATTCTACATACAAACGTAAAAAGATCAAGAACACATGCCAAAAGGTACTGATGGGCAAAGACAAAAGAAACAGGGCATTATCATCACCTGCTAAAAGTTCATTGATCTTGATCATGGTAAAGATCAGCGTAAGGACGCTGCCGATCAGATATCCCAAAATCGGTAATGCTCCGGCAAGCCCCACGCCCACTAAGACCTGTCCCAGATAATAACAGACACCATACAGGACAAATGCCAAAAGCAGCGGCACCAGACCGCGCAAAAGGAAAGCGATTTTTGCTTTGCCGCTTTTTGCATAACGGAATTCACTAAAGCGAAAGATACCGTCCAACTGTAATTTCATCAAAAGTGCAAAACTACGCATGGCTTTCCACC
>CAVGHS010000025.1:0-24437 GCA_963629085.1 bacterium | reverse complement strand
GTATTGTAGGAAAAAATGGTGCCGGAAAGACGACTCTTTCCAGCCTGATCTGCGGCTTTTTACAGCCGGATAAGGGTAGGATCCTCTTAGACGGTCAGGACATTGCCCCGCTTTCCATCAAGGAGCGCGGTGAGAAGATCGGTATTGTCATGCAAAATCCCAACCAGATGATCTCTAAGGCGATGATCTATGATGAGGTGGCACTGGGACTTGCCGTGCGCGGTGTCCCGGAAGATGAGATCAAGGAGAGAGTCTATGAGACACTCAAGATCTGCGGTCTTTATCCTTTCCGCAACTGGCCGATCTCAGCCCTGAGTTTCGGACAAAAGAAGCGTGTGACCATTGCCTCTATTTTGGTCATGAACCCGCAGATCATGATCCTGGATGAACCGACCGCGGGACAGGATTATCGGCACTATACCGAGATTATGGAGTTTTTGAAACGGGTAAACGAAGAATTTGGAACGACCATTATCATGATCACACATGATATGCACTTGATGCTGGAATATACGGATCGTGCCATCGTCATCGCAGACGGACAGATGATCGCGGATGACACCCCGGCAAATATCCTGACGAATGGTCAGATCGCAGACCGGGCATACTTAAAGCAGACTTCACTTTATGAGATGGCAGAAAAATGCGGTATTGGCTCACCTTCTGCGTTTGTTGAATGCTTTATCAACTACGAAAGGACGGTGAGATAATGGCAAAGTTACTTTCCTATGAAGAAAAAGGAACATGGATGGAAGATCTTTGCGGTGTTACTAAATTGATGTTCTTTCTGGCATGGACCATTACCTGTATGCTGACCTATGATACCAGAGTGCTTGCCCTTATGCTGGCGATCAGTTTAATCTTGTTTAAACTATCCAAGACTAGCTGGGAGCAGGTCGGTTCCGTCTTTAAGGTGATCTTGGTATTTATGGTCATCAACATTCTGGCAATTTTTATCTTTGCACCGGAACAGGGGACAAAGATCTACGGCACAGAGCATATCCTTTATAGCCTTGGCGGTCGCTGGGTGGTGACACAGGAGCAGTTATTTTACGAACTTAACGTTGTGCTCAAGTACTTTACGATCGTGCCGGCGGTATTTATGTTTATCATCACGACCAATCCATCGGAACTTGCGGCATCTCTGAATAAACTGGGCGTCAGTTATAATATCGGCTATGCTATGGCGATCGCACTCCGTTATATCCCGGATGTGCAGGACGATTTTCACAAGATCAAAAATGCACAGGAAGCGCGTGGTATTGAGATGTCCGGCAAGGCAAAATTGATGGATCGCATCAAAAATGTGTCAGCCATCATTTTTCCTCTGATCTTTACCAGTATGGATCGTATCGATACGGTCAGCAATGCCATGGAACTGCGTGGGTATGGAAAAAACAAAAAGCGTACCTGGTACATGGGACGCAAACTTGCAAAAGCAGACTATGCGGTCATGATCGTGACCATAGTGTTTATGATCGTTGCACTTGTGGTTACATATCATGATGGAAGCAGATTTTATAATCCATTTATTTAAGACAAGGTAGGGAAGGCCTATGAAAAAAAGAGGCAAGATCATATTAGGGATTTTGGCAGCACTTATCGTGATCGCCGGCGGGGCATTTTATACTTGGACGCAGAAACCAAGTTCCCGCTTACTTTTATCCTCCATTTATTTTATGGAGGTCACGCTGAAAAATCCGGGCTATCTTTTGCATGATATTGACATTATGGAAATCTGCCGGGACTATGGCAATGGAGATACCGAACTGACCGGTAAAGTAGGGCTTTCCGGCATGCAGCAGGTAAAATCTTCCATCTATTTTGATGTGGATGCCAAGCGGTCTTTTGCACAAAAACGTATTTCTTCCAAGATGGATATGGATCTTTTGTGGGTCGATATGGGCGAGTTGGATTTTTATGCAGAAGATCAGACGGTCTATATGGAAGCACCGCTTTTGGGCGATGACATCGGCTATGCTTTCCCGACGGGGCAGGATCTCTTTTTGAAAATGCCGGATCTGACCTCCGATATTGATAAAGCATGGTTCAAGGAGCATATGCAGGATATAGCAGACCTGACCAAGCAGATCTCCATCGATCAGACGGGCAAGACCATTGAGGATGAGGATGGCACGGTCAGCGAGGAGTTTGTGATCACCATTCCCCAGGGATGCGGACAGTTCATCTGGGATCTTTTGGGTATGGATGCCCCGGATTATGATGTGGTCTG
This sequence comes from bacterium, assembly GCA_963629085.1. Lineage (GTDB taxonomy): Bacteria > Bacillota > Clostridia > Lachnospirales > Lachnospiraceae > Pararoseburia. The sequence continues at coordinate 22,204 of CAVGHS010000025.1, read as the reverse complement.
TTCCATGTATCTGACCAAGCACAACCATTTACGCAGGCTTTCTGTGGATATGTCGGATGTTTTAGAGGGCGCATCTATGGTCGTTGATGGCGAGGATGTCGGCACTGCCTATATGTATTATGAATTGCCGGATGACGAGCGTGTGGAAATGAAGATGGTGCGCAATCCCGATTATTCCCATTGGATCGATGCGGAAATGACCTACTTTGCCAATACCGGCAAGCAGTATAAGATGACATCCAATATCACCTGGCAGGATGGGGAAGATAGCTTTAGTTTAAAGGCAACGGATATGGTCATGACCTGTGACAATGATGTGATGGCAAAGGGCTATTTTAAAGGACAGATGCGGAAGGTGACCGAAGGACTGCCGGATCTTTTTGGCGACCGGGCGGACTACATTCACAATCTGGAAGCCCTCGACTGGAAAGAGGTACGAGACGATACCGAAGGCTTTGTCAATGATGTGTTAGGCAAGACGTCCTTTTCGGTATTTATGGATGATGACAAATAAAGAATGACAATAAAAAGACAGATGCCCTGGTGCGAGGATAAGCACTTGAGCATCTGTTTTTATTCGCTTATTAGCATTTTTCCGGTTCCGGATAATCTACACCGAAGGTCTCGACGGTCACTTTTTTCATTTTCTGTTCTTCCAAAGGGCGATCTGAGTAATCGGTTGCTGTCTCTGCAATCTTGTTGACAACATCCATGCCCTCAATGATCTGACCGAAAGCAGCATATTCGCCGTCTAAGTGTGGGCTGGTCTGGTGCATGATAAAGAACTGGCTGCCTGCAGAGTCCGGAATCATGGTGCGTGCCATGGAAAGGACGCCCGGTGTGTGCTTGAGGTCATTCTGGAAACCATTGTGAGAGAATTCTCCGGCAATGGAATAGCCAGGACCACCGGTACCGGTGCCGGTAGGATCGCCACCCTGCAACATAAAGCCACGGATCACACGATGGAAGATAATACCATCATAGTAGCCCTTGCTTACTAAGGAGATAAAATTGTTGACTGTGTTTGGAGCAACATCCGGATATAATTCTGCTTTCATGATGTCGCCGTTTTCCATTTCTATGGTTACGATAGGATTCTGTGCCATATGAAATACCTCTTCTTTCTAAAGAGTGTCGATGTGCATGGCATCAACTCAATATGAAACATATTATAGGTCATATGAGGGATGGAGTAAAGAAAAAATAATATTGGCTTTTGTCAGACTTTTAAAATAATTTAAAAAGGTCTTGCCAAACAGACAAAGACTTGTTAATATCAATTTTACCATCTTAGCGATGGCATCTTTTTTCGACGGCGTGTCGCCGGCTTATTCCGTTTAGGGTATGCTTTATGTCCTTTTATGCAAAAATGAAAGGATGAAAGACTATGCAGGATATTATAAAAGAATATGGACCAGCCATGATCACGGTGGTTGTCATTGGAGCGATGTTGATCTTGGTTTCGACACTGATCGGCAAGGATCAGAATAGTATTGTCGGTGGGGCTTTTTCCCAGTTACTGACCTATTTCTTTACGAAAAATGCGCTGTAAGGGAGGAAGGTCATGAGTGAACAGATGATATTATCGGATAAAAGTGGAGATTTCTTCGGACCGCTTTATCCCTATATTATCGATGATGATGTGACGGATGTGGATTACAACGGCAGGGAAGTCTGGATCACAGACAGCAATAATTGCCGTCATGTTTGCGCGGATCTGGTCTTGACTCCGGATTTTGTAGATCAGTTCACCGGGCGCGTGGCAAATGGGGTGAGCAAGGCATTCAACCGGCAAAATCCGGTTCTGGAGGCAGAGACGGCAAGTCTGCGCATCACCATTGTGCATGAATCCGTGTGCCTGACCGGGCGCAGCATCTGCATCCGTAAGTCCCTGCCTTATGTGCGCCTGCATGCAAGGCAGATGATCGCGGAGGGCTATTGCAAGGAGGAAGTCTTAGACCTGCTTTTGTCCTGTGTGACAGAGCGTAAAAATATCGTGGTGGTAGGAGAACCGGGCGCAGGCAAAACGGAACTCTGCAAATTTTTATCCGGTTATATCCCGGAGGATGAGCGCGTGATCACGATCGAGGATACGACGGAATGGCATTATCCCAGTATGCATCCGGACCATGATTGTCTGGAACTGCGGATCAACCGGCAGATGGACTACACACAGGCAATCAAGACCTGCCTGCGCTTAAATCCAAAGTGGATCATGCTTTCGGAGACCAGATCCAAGGAAGTGGTCTATCTGATGGAATGTCTGAGTACAGGGGTACACGGCATGACGACCCTGCATACATCGGATGTGCGGAAGATACCGGATCGTATGTTAAATATGGCAGGCAATGAGCGGGATGCCGGACGTATGGAAAATGACATTTATTCTTTCATCGATGTCGGGATTCTGGTGCGCAGGCGTGGCTGGGAGGATGACATGGGATGTTATCAGATCAGCAGATATATCGATCAGGTCTGCTTCTTTTCCAGAGAAGATGGGAAAAATCAGGTAGAGATGGTGGTAGATGACGGAAAAATCATTTCCGGCGCATGGGGAGAGAGGAAAGGAACGTATTATGAAGCGAAAGTTGCTATGGGATGAACTATATAGATATGGCTATGTTTTTTCCTGGAAGAAAAGTCTGGGAATGTATGGTGTTGTTGTGGCATTTGCCCTTCTGCTGGGGCGGTATTTTCATTTGGATGGGATCTATCTGATTCTTTTGTGCGCTTGGTGCGCCTTTCTGTTTCCTTTTTTTCTGCGCAATGTCTATCGCAACCGCTATGGGCAGTTGCAGTTTGTGGAGGCAAACACCTATATGGAGCAGTTTTTGTACTCCTTTCAAAAATCAGGCAAGGTGCTTGTGACCTTAAAGGATGTGGAAAAACTATTTGCAAAAGGCAGGATGCATACCTGTATCTCGGATGCGATCGCCTATATTGAAAAGACCTATGGGGAAAATCAGGTGGAGGCTAAGGCACTGTCGCGCATTGAGCAGGAGTATCCCTTACAGCAGATGGCGACCATGCACCGTTTTGCCTTGCAGGTAGAGCAAAATGGCGGAGAATACGCGGATGCCATCCTTCTGATGCTGGATGCGAGGCGCATGTGGGCAGACCGGGAATATGAACTTTTAAAGGAGAAAAAGAGAAAGCGGTCGCAGATTTTGGTCTCGGTCGTGGTATCCCTGCTCTTGTGTTCTGCTTTTGTCTATGTGGCAAATAGTATGTCGATGACAATTTCGGATTATGCCGTGGTAAAGGCTACAACACTGGCAACCCTTTGGATTGATCTGTGGATCTTTTATGTGGCAGATAAGAAACTGGCAAGTGGAAGTATGGAGGAGACCTGTGATGAGAAAGAATTGCTCCGTCAGTATGAAAAAGTAAAGCGGTGTGATACGGCAGGAAAAAGAGAATTGGGCTATGGCATTGCCAAAAGAAAGGTGACGCGTGCACTGCAAAAAATCTTTCCCCAGTGGCTCTTGGAAGTATCTTTGCTCTTGCAGAGTGAAAATGTGCAGGTGGCGATCATGGAATCCTATGAGGAAGCACCCCTGCTCTTAAAGCCGGAATTGCGGCAACTGATACAGGATCTGCAGCAGAGACCGACCGACATGGAACCTTATCTGGCATTTTTGCAGACTTATGCCCTGCCGGAAGTACAGTCCTCCATGAAGATGCTATACTCCCTGTCAGAAGGCACCGGGGGCAATGCGTCCAGCCAGATCAGTGATATTATCCGTAGAAATCAACTGCTTTTCGATCAGGCGCAGAAGATGAAAAATGAGGACGCCCTGGGTGGACTTTATGCCTTATTTTTGGCACCGCAGTTGACCGGAGGCGCCAAGATGTTAGTCGATATGGTCATGCTGTTTTATGTCATGATGGCAAGCAGTTTATTGCAGATGTAGGAAGGAGAGGCTTATGGAAGTCATTATAAAATCATTTATCGGGATTTTTTGTCTTATGCTTTTGACGGTTACGGGGATCGGTATTACAGTCACATCGGTATCAGCGAGAAATGCCAATGCCTTTCTGACTGCCAGTGCAAGGAGGATCGAGGCATCACACTATGCAAAGGATGTGATCGAAGCCTGTCAGACGGATGCGAGGGAAATGGACTATGATCTTTGTGTGGAAGTCTATCAGCCGGGGGAGAGTAAACAGGCAGCCTATGGGAGCATGGCACTGACCTATGACTATGGTATTCCCTTTTTTGACTTGGAACAAAGCAGGACGATTCAGGCGGATTTATGGTAAAGGAGGAAGAATATGCAGGAAATTATGCGGGATTATGGGATGGCACTTTTTTATAGTGTCATCGGTGGCAGTATTTGTGGCATCTTTCTTTTGGTGATACAGGGATTTTGTATGTGAAGAATGTGAAAGGAGAAGTGCTATGAAAGAGATTATGGATACTTATGGGGAAATGTTGCTGGCGGTCGTTACGACCGTTATGCTGGGGATCTTGTTCTGGCAGCAGGTAAAGACACCTTTGGGGGCGGGGTTGGCACTGGCATTAGAGCACATGTTTGGATAAGGGGAGAATATGACAGAAATTATAAAAAACTATGGCAGGACCTTGCTTGCCATGGTGGTAGCCGGGGCTTTGCTGACCTTGTTCTTTTGCCTGTCATTTGCGGGGAAACAGGGATTGACGCTTAGCCTGGGAAAGCAGATGAAAGAGCAGATGGGGCGGGAGATTTTGGGGATGCAGGCTTCGGATCATGCTATGCAGAGTGCAAAAGATAGGCCGGTGCCGACAGCGACCGCGCAGACTCTTTTGGTGGGAAATGTCTATCAGGCAGAGGAGATGATCTCAGCGAGAGATGCCAAGGGAAATGAGGCGTCTCTCGCCATCCTTTGGATCGAGGATGCGGATACAGGGGAGAATGTAAGAGAAGACGTGGATGCAGCGGGGAAAGGAACGTATTGCTTTTGGCATAGTGGCATCTATCGGGCAAAAGTCATGCTCTGGGACGCGCAGGGGGCAAGCCGAAAGGGATGGATCTATTTGCGTGTAGAGGAAGGGGAATAAGGATGAAATATATCGTGTATGGTCTGGTTTCCGCGGCGATCCTGCTGCTTTCTCTTGTCATGATACTGACGGTAGAAGGAAGGACTGACCATGAAAAGGCTTTGGAAGAGGCTGTCGGGCTGGCACTGGATCAGGCTATGGAAGAGCAGTGGGAGCAGGCAGAAATCCTGACAGATGATAAGGCATGGGCGGAAGCCTTTTGCCGAATATTAAAAGAAAAAATGCAGGGACTGGGAATGACCGGGGAGTGTAAGGTAGAGATCTATGGTGTAGATAGCAAAAACGGTCTGTTGTCTGTGGGGGTGACCGAGACTTACCGGCATCCCAATGGAAAAGAGGGAACTTGTCGCGTGACAAAAACAGTCCTGTGGGATCAAAAGATGGAAAAAGAAGAACATGAGGTACGTTTTTATGTGGACGACAGCCTATGGCAGGCGTATCAGGTAGAGGATGGTGCAGATTTTATCCTGCCGCAGACCCCGGATATAGTAGGACGAAAGTTTTTAGGCTGGTCGAGTCAGGCAGACCGGTGGAGTGGGGAAGGATTTCCTACACAGGTAAAGGAAACACAGACCTATTATGCGTGTTTTGAGTAAATAAGATCATAGAAAAATGGGGAGGAACCATGAGAGGAAGATTGCGAGAAAATCGAAAAAAAGGGAAAAGAATCGGTGCTATGTTATTGCTGGTGCTTATGGTCATATCGAGCGGCGGGAATGTCCTGCCGGTCCGGGCAAAGAGCACAGATGTGAAAATGGCGGAGCAAAAAGATGCAAAAATGATGGTTTCTAGACCGGAAGATGGGGAGAGGTCTAAGGAAAGCACGGAAGGAAAGGCGACAGAAACAGACGAGCGACAGATAGAGCAAGACATAGAGATGGAAGACGCAGAAAGCAAGGAAAACTACATGGATGTAGAACTGCAAACCTCAGAAAGCGAGGAACTGCATGCGGACGTGGATTTGCAAGCCACGACAGTAGGGACAGACATGACAGAACAGAGTGCGCCGGAATACAGTACGCTGAGATCCGGTACATTAGAACAGAGTGCGCCGGTCGCGACCTATGGCGGTGGCTGGTTCTACGACTACTGGATGTGTTCTTCCTGGACGGATTTTGTCCTGGGCGCATGGTTAAATGGTGCGACCAAATTTGTTCTCCTGGAGGATATTTCCATGACAGAACGCTGGCTGATTACAGACGGTGCCTGCTTTACCATCCATGGAAATGGACACCAGATGGTCAACAACCTGTCGCAGCCGGGGCCCATGATCACAGTACAGAATGGCGCGACCCTGATCACAGAGGGCAATCTGACACTCAACGGAAACAACCACAGAAATAATGGTGCAGCAGCAGAGGGCGGATCCTCTGCTGTGGATTGTATCAATGCATCATGGTATGGCAGTGATACGACTATCTGTAATAACTGGAATTATGGCTATATCGGGGTAGACAATCTGGGTGGTGGCACCGGTTTTAATATCGTATCGGAAAATGGATCGGGCTTTCCGGCAATCGGTGTCTTTAACAATTGTCAGGCATATAACTGCGATGGCGCAGCCTTTTTTGCAAGGAATACGGATGGCAGGGGAGCAACGCTGATCTGCAATAACTGCCTGGCGTATGACTCGTCTTGGGGCTTTATGATCCAGGATGGCGGCATGTATCTGACCGACTGCTCGGCAGATGCACCGCGGCATGACGGCGGGAAATGGCTCTACGGTGGTGCGGGGGTTGCTTATATGGGACAGGCGAGCGGCAGTGCCAAGGGATGCAGTATGCAGGGGGCAAATTGCGGGCTTTGGCTTAATGCTGCCAGTCGTATCAAGATCCGTCAGTGTCAGATCAAAAACAGTCTGTCCGGTGTCCTGGCTACGGCAAATGAACCATGGTCTACCTATCTTTTGGATGCCTGTGAGATCTATGGCAATACACATGGGCTGGTGCATGGCTTTTTCAATCGTCCGACCGGAGAGATAGAAAAGAGCAGTCTGCACAATAATACGACCGCCATCTGCAATAGTGGAAATCTTTCCCTGATTTCCTGTGCCATTTATGATAATGGAACAGGAATCGACAATGTGGATGGGGCATATTGTGTGCAGATAGATGGCAGGATAGAGAGAAATACCTCGTATGATATTTTACAAAAAGGGGAATATCATTTATCCGGGGAAACCGCTATCTGTGGCAGGGGGATATGGCTGGCAAAAGAAAGGATCCTAAGACTGTCCGGTGCGCTATCAGACAATCTTGCAAAGATCCCGTTGACACTGGAAGAAGAAAGACCGGAGCCGGGACGGCTTGTCCTATCCTGTGATTATGATAAGACCTGGGACACCGCGAATCAGATGAAAGAAAAATTTGCGCTGGTAAATACGCATACAAGCACATGGAAGGTGGATCAGGGACAATACCGGTCTGCCATCCTGCGGGCGGGCACAGGCAGTAATGCGCCTGTCGGGCAGGTCATTGTATCTGAAGCATATACGCTTGCTTTTGCGGGAAATCTGGACAATCCCCATGTGACATTTTCCCTGCCTGACCAAAAGATATTGTACTGGAAAGAGGCACAGACCATAAGTGCGCCTGCCTTGGCGGTCTTTTATGATGGCAAAGCCTTTGCTTCTTTAGAACAGACCGGGTGGAGCAGGAGTGCCAAGACGACAGAGGATTTCTGGCAGGCTGGACAGGACAAAGATTTTTTGGCGGATGCCTGTACGCAGGATTATGTTTTTTATGCAAACTATGATGTGATAGCGGATGTCCGCATATGCGGAAACGGACAGACTGCCGGGGAGGATTACCGGATCAGCAGTTGTAAAAAGACTTTTTCTTTACCGGAAAATACCTTTGCGCGCATCGAAGAAAGGCAGATCTGGGATGAAAATTTTAACGAGGAAGTCTTGGAAAGAAAGATTTATGCCCATATGGGCTGGGCAATGCGGGCGGATGCTATTTATAAGGATACGGATGTCTATTCTGCGGGTGATACCATAGACTTAAATGCCTGGGGCATGCAGGTTTTAGAAGGCGAGACAGAAAAAGTGGATGCCACCGGCAGATTAGAGCCACTGACTTTTTACAGTGTCTGGGACAGACCGCCGGAGATTTCTGCCAAAAACCGCTATTGGTCAAAAGAGCAAGTCAAGGCAGGCATGGTGACGAAAGAGGAAGTCCTAAGAACAGCCGGAGCCAGTGATCTTGAGGATGGAGCGGATCTGGCACTGGATGTGGATCTGCCGGATGCGGCGACACTGCTTTCTTTAGGGGAGAAAGGCTATGTGACGGCACGCTATAGGGCAGTGGATGGTGCCGGGAATGTGACAGAGCGTCTGGTCAAGATCGGTATCACAGAAAGCGGTATTTATCAGGGGCAGTATCAGGATGACAATGCCCTTGTCCTAAGAGGGATCGATCAGACCTATTATAATAAGAAGACAGAAGAAGCAGGCGGCTTGATGGAGGAGTCACTTTGGTATGCGGATCCTGTCTGCAAAGAAAAGATCCTGCAGACTTTTTCTGATCTGGAGAACGAAAGGGCGGTCTTTACCTATAATCTGTCCTTATAATATAGAAAATCAGAGGAATCTCTCCGGGATTGCTTGATTTCTAAAAGAAAAAATATATAATAAAATGAAATAACGAGATATTATGATATATGAAAAGGAGTGATGTTTTTTTGGATACCGTCTCGATACTTCAGTTAGTGATCCTGGTTGTGCTTTTGCTTTTATCCGCGTTCTTTTCTTCTGCGGAAACAGCGCTGACAACCGTCAATAAGATCAAAATGAAATCTATGGCAGAAGAGGGCGATAAGCGGGCACAATGTGTGCTCAAAGTAACAGATGATTCGGCAAAGATGCTGTCAGCGATCCTGATCGGCAACAATGTCGTCAACCTGTCAGCATCATCATTGGCAACGACACTTGCCATACGTTTGCTGGGCAGCGTGGGCGCAGGTGTGGCGACCGGTCTTTTGACCCTGCTGATACTGATCTTTGGTGAGATTTCACCAAAGACACTGGCAACGCTCAATGCGACTAAGATATCCTTGTCTTATGCAAAGATCATTTGGGGCTTAATGGTGATACTGACACCGGTCATCTTTTTGGTCAACAAGTTATCTTTGGCGTTTTTGCGTCTGCTTCGCGTAGATCCAAACCAGAACGAGGGAGCCATTACTGAGGAAGAACTGCGCATCATGGTAGATGCCAGTCATGAGAGTGGTGAGATCGAGGGAGAGGAACGAGAGTATATCCATAACATCTTTGATTTTACGGATGCGACTGCCAAGGAGATCATGATACCGCGTATTGATATGACTATGGTCAATGTAAACTGGTCCTATGACAAATTAGTGGAGACGTTTAAAGAGGATATGTTTACGCGTCTGCCGGTCTATGAGGGAGACACGGACAATATCATCGGTCTGATCAATATGAAGGATATGATCCTGGCACCGCGCGGAGAGGATTTTTCCATCCGCGACTATCTGCGAAAAGTATATTTTACCTATGAACAGAAGAATACCTCGGAATTGTTTGAGGAGATGCGAAAGGAACGTCTAAGCCTTGCTATCGTGCTGGATGAATACGGTGCAGTGGCAGGACTTGTGACCCTGGAAGACCTCTTGGAAGAACTGGTGGGCGAGATCCGTGATGAATTTGACGGAAATGAAGAAGACGATCTCATCCAGATCAGTGACAGGGAGTATGATGTTCTTGGTTCTATGAACTTGGAAGACCTGTGTGACGAACTGCATCTTGCCTTTACTTCAGAAGATTATGATACCATCGGCGGATATCTGACCGGGCTTTTCGATCACTTCCCGCAAAAGGGAGAAGTCTATGTGACCGGGGATGGCGTCATGTTACGGGTAGAGGGTGTAGATAAAAAACGTATTACCAAGGTGCATATCAAGTTGCCAAAGTCGGACGAGGAAAAGGAAGAAGAAGCATAGAAAATAGAAAAAGAGAAAATGCCAGAACCGGATCAAAACAGGTTCTGGCATTTTATATTACAGGAAATTCTGATGAAGAAGTTACTTCCTGATATAGTCATCGGTGACGATCAGTGTCTCATAACCATCATTTTGCAGATCTCTTTGCAGGGCAACGGCTTCGTCTAAGCTATCGACAGGTCCGACCCAGATAGCGATCAGCCCGCCAATGCGTTTCCAGACTGCGGCATAGCCCTGCCCCTTTAATTGCTCCATCAGGTAGACCGCATTCTCCGGATAGCGGAAAAGACCAACCTGCACATAATACCACATACGAGGCATGGGTTTTTCTTCCGGCATGGGCAATGGCTCACAGGGCGCATCGGCAAGTTGCCGGCGCATATCAGCCACAGGATCGGGACGGCTTGCTTCCGGGGAAAGAGGCTGTGTTTTTCCCATAGACGCAGAGGCAGCCTCCATAGGGACATTTTGCACATCTGCACTCAGTTGGTCTGTTTGACCGGAAGCAGTTTGTGAAGTATCAGAAGCAGTCTGCGGTGTGGAAGGAACCTGCCCTGGAGAAGCCGTCGTGGTATGTGTCGTCCTGAGTGGCAAAGCCGTCATCACACCATCTGCGATGGCGCGGGCAATGGCATCAAAGTTTTGATCGAAAAGTCGGTTGTCCTCTCTGGAATTGATAAAGCCGACTTCTAAGAGAACTGCCGGCATGGAAGTCCGTCGGAGCACAACGAGTTCTTTGCGGGATTCGATGCCCAGGTTTTTAAAACCGATCTCCTCCAAGTTTTCATTGACATTTTTGGCAACGTGGAGTGCCAGTGGGTTTTTATCATATACAAGGGCCTGCACACCCTGATAGAGATCTGGAGTCTCGGCAAAATTACGATGGAAGGATAAAAACAGATCCCCACCCGCAGAGTTTGCAATCTGCGCTTTGTCATATGGTGAATCGTAACGATCGTCTGTGCGTGTGTAGATGATCTGATATCCTGCGTTTTGTAATTCCTGACCTACTGCCAGGGCTAATCTCAAGTTGTCATCCTTTTCTTTTCTGTTTTCATAGACGGCACCGGGGTCGAAACCGCCATGGCCCGGATCTATAATGATGGTCTTTGACATGAGAAAACCTTTGCATATGTTTTTAATAGCCTATGCGAATACAAATAAAATGTGAACCATTCTATACAAAAAAACCTAGTTTTGGTATGATAAAGGATACGAAGATAAAGAAGAAAATGCAAGATAAAAGGAAGTTTTTAAAATGCGCAAAGAAAGCAAAAATATTATAAAGCGTTTGGCGTGTGCCAATCTTAGTCTGGTCTTGTGTCTGGGGCTTTTTAGTGCCTGCGGCAGCAAGACGACGCAAGAGATGGAAGAAAAGAAAGAAGCAGGGATCACTGCCATGCAGTCGGCAGACTACAAGACTGCGGTAGAATCCTTTGATGCGGCATTGCAGTTATCCGGTGCCAAAGTGGATGAAAATGTCGTAGATATCTGTTTTTATAAAGCGGCAGCGGAGTATGCACAGGGCAATCTCAAAGAAGCCGTAGCCGTCTATGACTCGATCGTTGATTATGATGAGACCGATTATCGTCCCTGCTTTTTACGGGGCAGTGTTTATTTAAATGAGGGCGAGAAGGAAAAAGCGATCAAAGATTATGAAGAGGCAGTCAAGCGGGCCGGCAACAATTATGAATTATATATTCTGATCTGCCAGAATCTGAAAGCCTCCGGGATGGAAGATGAGGGCGACAATTTCTTGGATGAGGCACTGGCTCTGGATGGGACAAGCGGTGAGGACTATCTGGGAAAAGGGCGGATCTATCTGGAACAGGGCGACTACAAGCAGGCAATCGAATTTTTACAGACCGCAGTAGACAAGAAAGCGAAAGAAGCAAAGGTCTATCTGGCAGAGACTTATGAGGCATCCGGAGACAGCGGCAGCGCATCCAAACTTTTAGCAGAGTATGTCAAGGAGGAAAAGCCTTCAGCAGAGGCTTTGGCACTTTTAGGCAATATGGAGGTCAAGGCAGGCAATTATGACAAGGCATTGGAGTATTATCAGGAGGGCATCAAAAAAGCAGATGATACAGCGATGCAGGATCTTCTAAAGGGACAGATCGTAGCCTTGGAATACACAGGCGATTTCAGCAGTGCCAAGGAGAAAATGGCAGAATATCTGGCAAAATATCCGACGGATCAGGCAGCCTTAAGAGAGCAGACATTTCTACAAACCAGATAAATTCGTCAAAATGACGAAAATACTATATATAGTGAAATGATATTGACCCATGCACCATATTTTGATAGAATTTGTACATAAATGGCGTTTGAACGAGAAACATGTCGCTTACATGTATGTAGTTTGGAGAACCAAGGGATTTTGAAAGGTGGATTGGAAAATGTTTGAAGTTGTGAAAAGGGATGGACAAGTAACAGAGTTCAACTTGGGGAAGATCAATGATGCGATCGCCAAGGCATTTGATGCGACACAGATGTCTTATAATGATGATATCATTGGTTTATTATCTTTGCGCGTATCTGCGCATTTTCAGGATAAGATCAAGGATGGAAAGGTATCGGTAGAGGCGATCCAGGACAGTGTGGAGACGGTTTTGGAGCAGACCGGCTACACCGAGGTTGCCAAGGCATATATCCTGTATCGTAAGCAGCGTGAAAAGATGCGTAATATGAAGTCTACGATCTTAGATTACAAGGATGTCATCAATAGTTATGTCAAGGTGGAAGACTGGCGTGTAAAGGAAAATTCTACCGTGACTTATTCCGTAGGAGGACTGATCTTGAGTAACTCCGGTGCAGTGACGGCAAACTACTGGCTTTCCGAGATCTATGATGAGGAGATCGCAGAGGCACACCGCAATGCGGATATCCACATCCACGATCTGTCTATGCTGACCGGTTATTGCGCGGGATGGTCTTTGAAGCAGTTGATCCAGGAGGGGCTGGGCGGTATTTCTGGCAAGATCACATCTGCACCCGCAGCGCATTTATCCGTGCTTTGCAATCAGATGGTAAACTTCCTCGGCATCATGCAGAATGAATGGGCAGGAGCACAGGCATTTTCTTCTTTTGATACCTATCTGGCACCATTTTTAAAGGTAGACAATCTGACTTACCGTGAAGTGAAAAAATGCATCGAAGCATTTATTTATGGCGTAAATACACCAAGCCGTTGGGGAACACAGGCACCATTCTCCAATATTACTTTGGATTGGACTGTTCCGGCAGATCTTGCAGAATTACCTGCTATCGTCGGCGGCAAGGAAATGGACTTTAAGTACAAGGACTGCAAGAAGGAAATGGATATGGTCAACCGTGCATTCCTTGAGATCATGATCGAGGGCGATGCCAACGGCCGCGGATTCCAGTATCCGATTCCGACTTATTCTATTACCAGAGATTTTGACTGGTCCGATACCGAGAACAACAGACTGCTCTTTGAAATGACCGCAAAATACGGTACACCATACTTTTCAAATTATATCAACAGTGACATGGAGCCGAGCGATGTGCGTTCTATGTGCTGTAGACTGCGTCTGGACTTGAGAGAACTCCGCAAGAAATCCGGTGGTTTCTTTGGCTCCGGCGAGAGTACTGGATCTGTTGGTGTCGTTACCATAAACATGCCGCGTATCGCTTATCTGGCAAAGGATGAGGCAGACTTTTACGCAAGACTGGATCATATGATGGACATTGCCGCAAGATCTTTAAAGATCAAGCGTGGTGTCATCACCAAACTTTTAAATGAAGGTCTTTACCCATATACCAAGCGTTATCTGGGAACCTTTGACAACCACTTCTCGACCATCGGTCTGATCGGTATGAACGAGGTGGGACTCAATGCCAAGTGGCTTGGCATGGATCTGACACATGAAGAGACACAGCAGTTTACCAAGGATGTCCTCAATCATATGCGCGAGCGCCTGTCTGATTACCAGGAAGAATACGGTGATCTTTACAATCTGGAGGCAACACCGGCAGAGTCAACGACCTATCGTCTGGCAAAGCATGATGTAGCACAGTTCCCGGATATCAAGACTGCAGGCAAGGAAGGAGATACACCTTTCTATACCAACAGTTCACACTTGCCGGTAGAATACACATCCGACATTTTCGACGCATTGGATATTCAGGATGACTTGCAGACGCTCTACACCTCAGGAACCGTATTCCATGCATTCCTGGGTGAAAAGTTAGACACATGGGAGTCAGCGGCAAAACTGGTCCGTACCATTGCAGAAAATTACAAGTTGCCGTATTACACCCTGTCTCCGACCTATTCTGTATGTAAGGAGCATGGCTATATCGCAGGCGAGCATTTTACCTGCCCACAATGTGGAGCAAAGGCAGAAGTATATTCCCGTATCACAGGTTACTATCGTCCGGTACAGAACTGGAACGAGGGTAAGACCCAGGAATACAAGAACAGAAAATTATATGACATCAAGAAGTCTGTTTTGAAAAAGCCGGCAAAGAGCCTGGTGACCATCACGGAAGATGATGTCAAGATCCAGCCTTTGCACAGTGTAAAATATCTGTTTACCACAAAGACCTGCCCGAATTGTGCCATGGCAAAAGAGATCCTGAAAGATCAGGAATATGTCGTGATCGACGCAGAGGAAAATGTGGAACTGACACAGCAGTATGGCGTTATGCAGGCACCAACGCTGGTAGTCGTAGATGGAGAGCATACAAAGAAATATGTGAACGCATCCAATATTCAAAAGTTTGTGGATGAGACACTGGTTCAACAATAAGATTTGAGGGGCGAAGGCATATACTTTCGTCCCTTATTTTTAAACAAGACCAAAAGGGACACTCCTTGTGGCAAAAGGAACGTCCCTGGAAACAGGAGTAAAAGATGGGAATTTTAATCAAAAACGGACACATTTTAAATCCGCCGACAGGAACGGATGAGGTCATGGATCTCTATGTGGAAGGAGATCGTGTCACAAAGATGCAAAAGGATCTGTCAGCAGGTGCAGACGATCAGGTGATCGATGCCAGTGGCTGCTATGTATTTCCGGGCTTTATCGATCTGCATGTGCATTTGCGTGATCCGGGACTTACCGCAAAAGAAGATATCGAGACAGGATCGCGGGCAGCGGCACATGGGGGATATACCACGATTGTTGCCATGCCAAATACCAAGCCGGTTGCAGACTGTCCGGAAGTCATCCACTATGTGCATGATAAGGCGGCAGAAGTTGGACTGACCCATGTATTGCAGGTCGGCTCTGTGACAAAAGGCATGGAAGGCAAGGAGTTGTCCGATCTGTCCGGTATGATAGAAGCCGGGATCCCGGCAATCTCTGAGGATGGCAAGAGTGTTATGGATTCCGGACTTTACCGGGAAGCCATGAAGATCGTAGCAGGTGCAGACATCCCGGTACTGGCACATTGCGAGGACATCAATCTGGTGCAGGGCGGTGTCATCAACCAGGGAAATAAGTCTAAGGAACTTGGCCTATCCGGTATTTCAAATGCGGTAGAAAATGTCATCGTAGCACGCGACATCATGCTTGCCGAGGAGACAGGCGCCAGACTGCATCTTTGTCATTGCTCTACCAAGGAATCGGTAGAACTGGTGTGTGACGCCAAGAAAAAGGGGATCAAGGTCAGCGGAGAAGTATGTCCGCATCACTTTACCCTGACAGAAGATGACATCGTGGAGGGGGATGCTAATTATAAGATGAACCCGCCACTGCGTACCAAGGCAGATGTGGATGCCTTAAAGGCAGGACTTCGTGACGGTATCATGGAAGTCATTTCTACCGACCATGCACCGCATACGGCAGAAGAAAAGGCAAAAGATCTAAAGAGCGCACCGTTTGGCATCGTCGGTATGGAGACGGCTGCGGCACTGACCTATACCGAACTGGTGCAGGGCGGTTATCTTAGCCCTATGGGAATGGCAGAAAAAATGAGCACCAACCCGGCACATATCCTTGGTATCGACAAGGGAGACATCAGCATAGGACACCCTGCGGATATTACCATCTTTGATCCGAGGGAGGCTTACGAGATCCATGCGGATGAATTTGCCAGCAAGGGAAAGAACATGCCGTTTGAGGGAAGAAAAGTGACCGGTCGTGTGGTCGGAACGATTTTGGACGGACGTATTGTTTATCAGAAGTAACTGGGGTATCATAGGAAAAGAATAAAAAAGAGTGAGGATAGAGATATGATCAATAAGTTAAATGAAAAAATCAAAAAGACAGGGGCTCCGATCGTTGTCGGCTTAGACCCTATGCTTTCTTATCTGCCATCACACCTGCTGGATGCAGCCGTGGCAGAAAAGGGAGAGTCTTTAGAGGCAGTGGCAGATGCCATCTTTGCATACAACAAGGCAATCGTAGATGCGACCTATGATCTGATCCCGGCGGTAAAGCCACAGATCGCTATGTACGAGCAGTTTGGTCTGCCGGGATTGGCAGCCTTTAAAAAGACGGTAGACTATTGCCATGAAAAGGATCTGGTCGTGATCGGTGATGTCAAACGTGGAGATATCGGTTCTACTTCCGCAGCCTATGCGACGGCACATTTGGGCAAAGTCTCTGTAGGAAGCAAGATGTTGACACCTTTTGATGAGGATTTTGCGACGGTCAATCCATATCTGGGCAGTGACGGCATTGAGCCATTTGTCAAAGTCTGCAAAGAGGAGAAAAAGGGTATTTTTGTACTGGTCAAGACTTCCAACCCATCCAGCGGAGAATTTCAGGATCGCGTGATCACGGATGATGAGGGCAAGCAGAGGCCTTTGTATGAATTTGTCGGACAGATGGTAGACAAGTGGGGCAGTGACTGCATGGGCGACGATTACAGTTATGTCGGTGCCGTTGTGGGGGCTACTTATCCGGAAATGGGCAAGGTATTGCGCGAACTAATGCCAAAGTCCTATATCTTAGTGCCGGGCTATGGCGCACAGGGCGGTAAAGGTGCTGACCTGGTACACTTCTTTGATAAGGATGGTCTGGGGGCTATCGTCAATTCTTCCCGTGGTATCATCGCAGCCTACAAGCAGGAACAGTATCAGGCAAAGGGCATTACAGAAGAGAATTTTGCAGACGCAAGTCGTATGGCAGTAGAAGCCATGATTGACGATATTAAGTCAGCATTAAATTAACGAGGAGTACATGTTATGGCAAAGATTCAGGAAATGGCAACCGTATTAGAACAGACCATATTGGCAGAAGGTGTCTATAGTATGTGGCTGGCGACCAATGTTGCAAAGGAAGCGGCAGCGGGACAGTTCGTATCCCTTTATTGTGGAGAAGAAAGCCGCCTCTTACCGAGACCGATCAGCATTTGTCAGATCGATACCGACCGCAATGCCATCCGTCTGGTCTATCGGCTGGCAGGAAAAGGAACAAAAGAATTTTCCCGTTTGCAGACAGATGAGCAGGTCAGGATCTTGGGACCTTTGGGAAATGGCTTCCCTCTGGAAGGAGACCATCCGATCGTGATCGGCGGCGGAATTGGCGTGCCTCCAATGTTAGAATTGTCAAAGAAATTAAATAAGGATTCAACAATAATTCTTGGCTATCGGGATGATAACTTGTTTTTGAAAGACCAGTTTGAAGCATACGGGCAGGTGGAGATCGCAACGGACGATGGCTCTGTGGGACTGCACGGTACGGTCGTGGATGTCTTACGGCAAAAAAATGTGACCGGGGATGTCATCTATGCCTGTGGTCCAAAGCCTATGCTTGCTGCAGTCAAGAAATTTGCAGAAGAAAAGGGCATCAAGTGTTATATTTCTATGGAAGAACGGATGGCTTGTGGCATTGGTGCATGTCTGGGCTGTGTCTGTCAGACCAAGGACCTGGATGCGCATTCTCATGTACACAATGCAAGGGTCTGCAAGGATGGTCCGGTATTTTTGGCTGAGGAGGTGGAACTCTAATGAATACACAGGTGAATTTAGCGGGTGTGACCTTAAAAAATCCGGTCATGGTAGCATCGGGAACTTTTGGATCCGGAGCCGAATACAGCGAATTTGTGGATCTGAACCGTCTGGGCGCGGTCGTGACAAAGGGCGTGGCAAATGTGCCATGGCAGGGCAATGCGACACCGCGTGTGGCTGAAGTCCGCAGTGGTATGCTCAATGCGATCGGACTGCAAAATCCGGGCATTGATGTTTTCTGTCAGAGAGATCTGCCTTTTTTGGAGGACTATGATACCAAGGTGATCGTCAATGTCTGTGGAAAGACCACGGCAGATTATCTGGAGGTTGTAGAACGTCTGGGACAGGAAAAGCGTGTGGATATGCTGGAGATCAACATTTCCTGCCCGAATGTCAAAGAAGGCGGTATTGCTTTTGGACAGGACCCGAAGGCAGTGGAAGCCATCACCAAAGAGGTAAAAAAATATGCCAAACAGCCGGTGATCATGAAACTCAGTCCAAATGTGACGGATATTACGGAGATGGCGCGCGCGGCAGAAGCGGGCGGTGCCGATGTTCTTTCTTTGATCAACACCTTGACCGGCATGAAGATCGACATCAATCGTCAGACCTTTGCCCTGGCAAATAAGACCGGTGGTATGTCCGGTCCGGCAGTACATCCGATCGCGGTACGCATGGTCTATCAGGTGGCACAGGCGGTCAAACTTCCGATCATCGGCATGGGCGGTATAGAAAATGCTGAGGATGCGATTGAGATGATCTTAGCAGGCGCAACAGCCGTATCCGTAGGAACAGCCAATTTCTACAATCCGCTGACAACCCTTGAGATCGTAGATGGAATTGAGGCTTATATGGAGCGGATGCATGTGGAAAATGTGCAGGATCTGATCGGAGCGGTACACTAAGGAGCAGGTATGGATCGTTTTTTCAATACAAAAGTGGCAATGCAGTCTGCGCGTATCCTTAGTTTTGCCCTGCTCATCATCCATGCGTGGTTTATTTTCTATTTTCATGCCCTGGGTGTCGTGGAAATGCGGAACCTGAATTTTTTGAGCGTGCTGATCTATGTGACGTGTTTTTGGATCATACAAAAGGAAAAGATAGATTGGTTTATCAGTATCGTAGGTATTGAGGTCATGGTACACATGATCTTTGCAGCCTATTATGTGGGAACGGATTGCGGACTACAGATTACCTTGCTGGGCATGCCGATCGTATTTTTCTATACGGATTACTTTTCACTGAAACTGCGTGGGCGTGGAGCGCACGGAACCATTTACAGTGTGATATATATGATAAGTTATATCTGCATTGAATTTATTGACAGGTATCACAAGGCGATCTATGTTTTGCCGGAATGGGTAAACTTTTACACAAGATTATCCATTCTGATACTGGCATTTGTTATTCCGATCATTTTAGCCTATGTCATGACGCGCTATTCTTATTCTATGGAAAAGAATCTGCGTCAACTGGCACAGACAGATGCCATGACCGGACTTTTGGATCGCTATGGTATGCAGGATGTGGTGCGTGCGGCGATCAAAGGCGAGAATGCCGGAGAGTGCTGGATCGCTGTTTTGGAGTTGGATAATTATGAATGGATCCGCCAGACTTACGGACATGTGGCGGCAGATCAGGCATTGATCGAAATGGCAAATTGTATGCAAAGTCAGATGCAGGGCTGTACCTGTGCCAGATGGGACAGCAATGAATTTACCATCGGGGGCAGAAATGCTTTTGAGATCAAGGAAAAGTTGGATGGTCTGCTGGAGGAGATCCGAAAGATCCGGATACTGGATCTGACCGAAGGCTGTAGGCTGGAGGTGTCCGGTGGATTGGCAATCTATGAGACCGGTATGGAGATGAAAGATTGGTTTGATCGGGCAGAACAGAAACTGCATCTTGCCAAATACAATGGTGGAAATCAGGTGATCGAGTGATGGAAGAAGAGAAGATATGTGTGCGCGAGGCGACCGTTATGGATGCGGAAGCCTTATGCCGGATCTATGCTTATTATGTAAAAAATACGGCAATTACCTTTGAGACAGAAGTGCCTTCGGTGGCAGAATTTACAGATCGTATCTGTAGTATTCAGGAGTGGTATCCTTATTTTGTTGTCGAGTGTGATGGTGAGATCCTGGGTTATACTTATGCACACCGTTATCATGAGCGGGCAGCATATGGCTGGGATGTGGAAGCGACCATCTATATCCGACAGGACAAAAAACGTGACGGTCTGGGCAGACTTTTGTATGAGGCGCTGGAAGATGCATTAAAAAAACAAGGCGTGATCAATGTCTATGTCCTTGTGGCGGAGCCGGAAACGGAGGATAAATATCTGACCTTTGATAGTCTGAAATTCCATCAGAAAATGGGATATCATATTGCCGGAACTCAGCATTATAGTGGTTATAAGTTTGGAACATGGTATCATATGACAACATTGGAAAAGTTTTTGGGTCAGCATGGATCTAAAATGGAGGCTATCAAGCCCTATAAGGCAGTAAAGTGAAAAGTGTCCTCTCTTGCAAAAAAGAATACCGGTTTTGTCTATTGATAAAAATTTGACAATATCTATTGTAAAACCTCAGAATTGCGTTAAAATGTAGAAAAAGACAGTTCGGAAGAATTGGGCATTTTAACAAAATTAGGAGGTTTTTATTATGGCAAACAGATTTGTGTTGAATGAGACATCTTATCATGGCGCTGGTGCGATTCAGGAGATCGCGACAGAATCTTTAGGAAGAGGATTTAAGAAAGCATTCGTATGCTCAGATCCTGATCTGGTAAAGTTTGGCGTGACAAAGAAAGTGTTGGATGTACTGGATGGAGCAAAGGTTCCTTATGAATTGTACTCCAATATCAAGCCAAATCCAACCGTAGAAAATGTTAAGACCGGTGTGGAAGCATTTAAGGCATCCGGTGCAGATTATATCGTTGCTATCGGTGGCGGATCTTCTATGGATACTGCAAAAGCAATCGGTATCATCATCAAGAACCCGGATTTCGCAGACGTTGTCAGTCTTGAGGGCGTTGCTCCGACCAAGAATAAATGTGTACCGATTTTTGCCGTACCTACAACAGCAGGAACCGCAGCAGAGGTTACGATCAACTACGTTATCACAGATGCAGAGAAGAATCGTAAGATGGTATGCGTAGACCCTAAGGATATTCCGGTCGTTGCTTTCGTAGATCCGGAAATGATGGCAAGCATGCCAAAGGGACTTACCGCAGCAACCGGTATGGATGCACTTACACATGCAATCGAAGGATACATTACCGCGGGTGCATGGGAATTGTCTGATATGTTCCATTTGAAAGCAATCGAGATTATTTCCAGATCCCTTCGTGCAGCAGTAGAAAACACACCGGAAGGCAGAGCAGACATGGCTTTGGGACAATATGTTGCCGGTATGGGATTCTCCAATGTAGGACTTGGTATCGTTCACTCTATGGCACATCCTCTGGGAGCCCTTTATGATACACCACACGGTGTTGCAAATGCCATTATCCTGCCAACAGGTATGGAGTACAATGCGCCGGTTTCCGGTGAGAAATATCGTGAGATCGCTCGCGCTATGGGCGTTGAAGGCGTCGATGATATGACACAGGAAGAATACAGAAAGGCTGCTATCGATGCTGTCAAGAAACTGTCCGCTGATGTTGGCATCCCGTCAGATCTGAAGGACATCGTTAAGAGAGAAGATATCCCATTCCTGGCACAGTCAGCATATGATGACGCTTGCAGACCTGGTAACCCAAGAGAGACAAGCGTTGAGGAGATCACAAAACTTTACGAGTCACTTTTGTAAGAGGTGGAACAAAATACATAGCGATTAGTTATGACATCCGTGTTTGGTAGAAATACCAGATGCGGATGTCTTTTTTATTATTTTAACTGGAATATAGACAAATAATATTTACAAGCATTCTTTAAAATGATAAAGTTAAAGAACGTTTTGAAAAGGCGGTGATGTAAATGGATTTTTATGTGGATCAGTTGAAAATGCTTATTGAGCAGAATGGGGGCATTGTATCAGCAGGAGATATTCAGAAGGCAGGTATAGATAGATTACGCCTTTACGAAAGTCTACAAAAGGGGATTTTGTTAAAAGAATTTCATGGAAACTATGTGCTGGCAGATGATCAGCCGGATGAATTCAGAGTTATTCAGAGCAGATCGGATAAGTTGATTTTTTCACATGCGACAGCATTGTATTTACATGGGATATCGGATCGAGTGCCACATGATTTGGATATAACGGTACCGC
>CAVGHS010000024.1:0-24438 GCA_963629085.1 bacterium | reverse complement strand
ATATTTGTCCAACTTTAAACAGGCAGGTTCATTTGTCACTTGTTTTGTTTCCTGTCGCAGTATAGTATGAAACCATAAATCTTGTTAAATTTACAGATCTTGGATAAGGAGATAGATCATGATTTTATATTTTTCAGCAACCGGAAACAGCGAATATGTTACCAAAAGGATTGTAGCCGAAACCGGCGACATTGCCCTTTCTATTACAGATTGCTATAAAAAACAAATTTTTTCATTTGATGAGAAATACAAAACACTTGGTATAATAAGCCCCACATACTCTTGGGGATTGCCGGTTATTGTAACCGAGTTCTTGCAAAGATTAGATATATGCTATAAACCAGACTACATATATTTCATTGCAACCTACGGAACAACTCCGGGACAAACCGGAAAATTTGCAGACAATATTCTTGCTCCCAAAGGCTTGCCATTATCCGCAAAATTCAGCGTAAAAATGCCGGATACCTGGACTCCGATTTTTGATTTAAGTAATAAAGAAAAGGTTCAGCAAATAAATGATAATGCTGAACTTGAAATTGATCATATTATCAAGCAAGTAAAAAATTTTGTCGACGGGGATTTTATGAAAAACAAACTGCCTTATCCGCTTGCAAAGATAGGGCATAGTCTTGAATATAATTCAATGCGTAAAACAAAGCATTTTTCGGTTGAAGGCACCTGCATCGGATGCGGTCTGTGTGCCAAAAACTGTCCTGTTTCCGCCATTCAAATCAAAGACCGCAAACCCGAATGGGTTAAGGAGCAATGCGCTATGTGCCTCTCCTGTTTACATCACTGCCCTAAATTTGCAATCCAATACGATAAAAGAACTAAAAAGCATGAACAGTATACACATCCATAAAATCATAAGCACTATCGGACGATCGTGCCGCCTCCGGCAACATAATTTCCATCATAAAGGACAACTGCCTGCCCCGGTGTGACCGCGCGTACCGGTTCTTCAAAATTCAGCCGCATCTGTCCATCTGCAAGCATTTTCACATGACACCTGGTTCCCTTGTGGGAATAACGGATCTTGGCAAGAAATTCCTGCCCGTCCAAAAATTCCGGCACAGCCATACAATTGATCCGGTCTGCGATCAGATGATCCGTAAAGACATCGTCATCATCACCTAAAACAACACGATTATTTTCCGCATCGATCTCCTTGACAAAGATGCGCTTGCCTAAAGAAACGCCAAGTCCCCTGCGCTGTCCGATCGTATAATGGGTAATGCCCTCATGCCTGCCTACGACTGTCCCATCACTTAGGACAAAATCTCCCGGCCCCGGCACGCGGTCTGCCGCAACCTGGTCGATAAAGGATGCATAGTCATTATCCGGTATAAAGCAGATATCCTGACTATCCTTTTTATGAGCCACCGGAAGCCCCAGATCTTCCGCGATCTGGCGGATCTGATCCTTATGATAAGCACCGACCGGCATCAGCGTGTGTGACAATTGTTCCTGGGTCAGATCATAAAGTGCATAGGTCTGATCCTTGGCAGCCGTCACAGAGTTGGTGATAGCATATCTTCCATTTGGCAGTTGTGCGATCCTTGCATAATGACCGGTCGCAATATAATCTGCACCAATAGAAAGTGCCCGGTCTAAAAGTGCCTCCCACTTGACATAGCGGTTGCAGGCATTGCAAGGATTGGGTGTACGCCCCTGTAAATATTCCTCCACGAAATAATCCATGACCTTATGCTTGAACTCTGATTTAAAATTCATCACATAATAGGGGATCTCCAGCCTTGCAGCCACACGTCTGGCATCATCGACCGCAGAAAGCCCACAGCAGCCGCCGTTTTCCTCCTGCACAAATTCATCTTCATCCTGCCAGATCTGCATGGTCACGCCGATCACATCATAGCTCTGTTCTTTTAAAAGATATGCCGCCACAGAGGAGTCAACCCCTCCGGACATACCAACAACTACTTTTTGCTTCAATTAGTATTCTTCCTCTTCTTCCAGTTCCTCGATATCATTGACTGGTGGCTCCAAGCCTTCAATCTTGATGCCGTTTTTCTGCGCATAATCCCAAAGCGCTGCATGGATCGCCTGCTCTGCCAAAAGGGAACAGTGAACCTTTACAGGTGGAAGTCCATCCAGAGCCTCCATAACTGCCTTGTTGGTCACTTCCAAGGCTTCCTGTACTGTCTTTCCTGCAACGAGTTCGGTAGCCATACTGCTGGTTGCCACTGCTGCGCCACAGCCAAATGTCTTGAACTTTGCTTCTTTTATGATACCATTTTCATCAATATCCAGATACATTCTCATGATATCGCCACACTTGGCGTTACCGACCGTACCTACACCACTCGGATTTTCCATCTCTCCGACATTTCTTGGATTCTGAAAATGATCCATTACCTTTTCACTATACATAATTTTTCCTCCGTTTTAAATACTTATGACAAATGTTTTTTCGCATAGTCCTCATAAAGTGGTGACATACTGCGAAGTTTTGCAACAATTTCTTTCAAATGATCTACAACATAATCCAACTGTTCCTTGCTGATCTCGTCGCTCAAAGTCAGACGAAGGGATCCATGTGCGATCTCATGTGGCAGACCGATCGCCAGAAGGACATGGGAAGGATCCAGGGATCCTGAGGTACATGCAGATCCTGATGATCCACAGATGCCAGCCATATCCAGCATGATCAACATAGATTCGCCCTCGATGAAACGGAAGCAGAAGTTGATGTTATTTGGCAGTCTCTTGACTCTGTGTCCGTTTAATTTTGCAAATGGGATCTCCTCTTCTACTCTTGCGATCAAATAGTCACGGAGTTCGCTTTCCTTTTTGATACGCTCGTCCATGCTTGCCATAGCGATCTCTACCGCCTTACCAAGTCCTACGATGCCAGGCACGTTTTCCGTTCCGGCACGACGCTTTCTTTCCTGTGCGCCACCATGGATAAAGGACTTTAATTTGAGTCCCTGACGGATGTAAAGGAAACCGATTCCCTTTGGTCCGTTTAACTTGTGTCCGCTGGCACTCAAAAGGTCGATGTGCATCTTTTCTACATCGATCGGCACCTGTGCAAATGCCTGTACTGCGTCTGTATGGAATAAAATGCCATGCTCATGTGCGATGGCACCAATCTCCTCGATCGGCTCGATGGTTCCGATCTCGTTGTTTGCAAACATCACGGAGATCAGGATGGTGTCCGGGCGGATCGCCTTCTTGACATCCTCCGGTGAAACCAGACCGTCTGCATCTACATCCAGATAGGTCACTTCGTATCCCTGCTGCTCCAGATAAGCACAGGTATGCAGGATGGCATGATGCTCGATCTTGGTCGTGATGATATGTTTTCCTTTATCCTTGTAAGCCTCTGCAACGCCCTTTAATGCCCAGTTGTCTGACTCACTACCACCTGCGGTAAAATATATATTGGCAGCCTTGGTACCGATGGATGCCCCAATGGTCTCTCTGGCATCTTCGATCGCCTGCTTACACTTCTGTCCAAAATCATAAACGGCAGATGCATTGCCGTAAATCTCTGTAAAATAAGGAAGCATGGCTTCCACAACTTCCGGTCTGACTTTTGTCGTTGCCGCATTGTCCAAATAAACAAATTCTTTCATAGTCTTCACCTCGTTTTATTTCCTACCTTTTTACTAGGATATTGATATACTAGCATTCCCATTTTGTTCTGTCAACCAAATTCTTACATATAATGTTAAAAATGTTTATGGGTTGGAAATCTCTTGCGAAAAAATACTCACCCCGTCTATTCTGGTGCATTACTTCTTACCATTACCGGGCTTTTCTGCCGTCTTTTAGGCTTTTATTATAAGATCTTTTTGTCGCGCACCATCGGTGCCAAAGAACTGGGACTTTACCAACTGGCAATGCCCCTCTTAGCAGTAGGAATAGCCTTCGCCAACTCCGGCATCCATACTGCCATCTCCCGTTTTGTCGCCAAAAGTGCTTCTGCCAAAGATGGCAGGGAAAATTCCTATCTGGCTATGGGAATGCTCCTCTCCCTTGCCCTGAGTGCTCTCTTTTGCATCCCCTGTCTGCTCTTTTCCGAAAGGATCGCGACCGGGCTTTTTCACGAGCCCTCCATCCGGACACTGCTCTATCCGCTCATCCTATGCATTCCCTTAGAATGCATCCATGGCTGTATCAACGGTTATTACTATGGTCTGCAAAAATCAAAGATCCCATCCATCGGACAATGCATTGAACAAGTGGTGCGCATTGGCAGCGTTATGGGCATCTACTATATTACCATACAAAGCGGTCTGATCTTCACCAAATTTCACGCCATGTTAGGACTTCTCTTTGGCGAGATCGCAGCGACTTTTTATTACCTGAGCCTGCTGTCTCTCAGTAAGAAGCAGATCAGGCAAAAACAGGGCAGGCAGTTTGGCACCACCTGTAAGGATCTTTTATCCATGGCTTGTCCTCTGACCGCCACCCGTCTGCTCCTTACGCTCCTGCACGGCGTAGAAAATATCATGATCCCGCTTTGCCTGGTGCGTTTTGGGCTTTCCCATACCCAGTCCCTCAGCATTTACGGCATCTACAGCGGAATGGCTCTGCCCATGATCTTTTTCCCGACCGTCCTCTCCAACTCCATTGCGGTCATGCTCCTGCCCTCCATCTCGCGCGCCAAGGAGGAAGGAAGAGATTATTATATCCGGCACTCCATCATGGTCGGCTTTTTCCTCTGTATGTTCTTAGGCTTCGTATGCTCCTTTTTCTTTTATTTTTTCAGTCCTTTTATCGGGCAGAAAATATTTGCAAACGAAGTCGCCGGCATTTATATCCGCACCTTATCCTGGTTGTGTCCATTTCTCTTTCTCGGCACGACCATGAACAGTATCCTAAACGGACTGGGCAATGTCAAAGACACCTTCTTTAACAGCATGGCAGGCGCCCTGATCCGCCTTTCCTTTATCTTTTTGGGAATCCCGCTTTACGGCTTCCGTGCCTTTCTGCTGGGTGTTTTGTGCAGCCAGATCGTATCCGCCTTCATGGCATACTTTCGTCTGCTCGCCATCACAGATGTAAAAAAACCGTTGTAAGGATCTTCCTTACAACGGTTCGATTTTCGATTTTATCTTATGCTATCTTTTGCGCTTTTTATGCATAAATATATTTCTTTTCAAAATCATCGATACAGAGCGGCTTGTCATACAAATATCCCTGAATGACGTCACAACCGCAGGAAACAATCTTTTGCTTTTCTTCCTCGGTCTCTACCCCCTCACACAAGACCTCAAACTCGATCTCCTTAAAGGTATTGACCAGATTGGAAAGAATGGTCATCCCCATCTGATTCTGGATGGAATGCAAGACAAATCCACGGTCGAACTTGATCACATTTGCCGGAACCTGTCCCAAGACATATAAGGAATTGTAGCCGGAGCCAAAGTCATCTAAAGCGATCCGATAGCCCTTCTCACGCAGATGGTTCAACTTGGCAATGATCATATCCAGATCCTTGACAAGCACAGTCTCCGTCAGTTCAAACTCGATGTATTGTTTGTCCAGACCTGCCTCTTCCACCAGATGATCCAGAGATTCGATAAAGCGGTCTTCCAGAAGATCTACGCGCGACAGATTGACCGATATCGGAAAGAGTTCGTGACCGTCATCCCGCCATTTGCGAAGAAGTTCTACACTCTTTACCAGCACCTGATAGTCCAGCCGGGAAACAATCCCAGCCTGCTCTAAGATCGGCACATAGATCGCCGGCGATAAGATCTCTCCATCTTCGTCGCAAAAACGTGACAGAGCCTCCGCACCGATGATATGGTCGTTCTTGGCAGAACATTTGGGCTGTAGGTAGACCTGAATCCCATCCGTATCAATGGCATGTTCAAAATTCGGGATAATGCTGGCTTTCTTGATGGATCTGCGTCGCAGGTCTTCCGAATAAAAAGCAACCGTATTGGAATAACTATGCCGGATACTCCTGCGCGCATAGCGGGCATTGTCCTGTGCATAGATAAAACTGTCCCCCGGCTGCATGACATAAAGTCCGCACTCCACATGGATCCTGACGCGGTCATAATGTTCACTGACTCTCTCCAAGAAGCGGTCTGCAATATCCTGATAAAAGGCTAAAATCTCCTCATCGCTATCCTCGCCCGCCTCACAGAGGACTAATAAGTGGTCCACATAACTCATGCTTCCCAAAATACTCTTTTTGTTTTCCCGGCAAAAATAATCCACCATAAGGGTGATCAGCCAGTCCCCCTTTGCCGTACCATAGATCTCGTTAAAATACTTGAGATTGCGCAGGTTAAAACTGGCAAGTACCGGTTTTCTCATCTCGCCGACCACCTTGGATCCAAGCATCTTAAAACGCTCTAAAGACGGTAATTCTTCTGTTTTGTGTTCTAAAATCTTATTTAACATTTTTAATTATACTCCCACATGGATTCTATCATCAGTTACCGCAAAGTGCAACAAAAAAATTCATCGCACCTTTGACATCATACATATTATGCCAAAATGCGACGAACTTTTTGTCGAATCCTCTGGATAGCGTTATCAATATTCTTTTCTGTCTTGTCCATCTTTACGGCGATCGTGTGATAGTCCAATCCCTGTACCATGTAAAAAAAGACTTCCAATTCCATCTTGCTCAGATTCTTGATGATCTGCTCGACGATCTGTTCTGTTTTTTCCGCATCGATCCATACGTTTTCCGGATTCTGCACATCATCCGCCAGGATATTCTCGATGATCTGCCGGTTCGGGCTCTCCTCGTCCTCCGTATCAAAGATCGACACATAAGAATTCAGCGGCTGGTTTTTCTTGCGGTCAGCCGCCTCGATCGCCTTATAGATCTGCCGGCTGATGCAAAGCCTTGCAAAATGAGAAAAGTTCACCTGCGTCTGCGGGTCATAATCCTGGATTGCCTTAAACAGACCGACCATGCCCTCCTGCACGACATCCTGCTCTTCACTGCCCTTGATGAAAAACTTTTTGCCGTAAGCAGAAACCACTTTTTGATATTTTTTACACAGATGCTCCATAGCGGCAAAATCGCCTGCGCGATAAGCAGCCACCAGGGCTTCATCTGTCATTTCGTCATATCTGTCCATGGGCTCCCCTATTTTTTCAAAAGTCGCTGCCGCACGATCTCATACGTCAGCACACCGGTTGCCACAGAAACATTCAGGGAATCAATATCTCCCTTCATTGGGATGGATGCCACAAAATCACAATGCTTTTTCACAAGGTCGCTGACACCGCTTCCTTCATTTCCCATCACCAGACCGATCGAACCTGTCAGGTTCAGATCGTACATAGCCTGACCGCCCATATCTGCGCAGACAAACCACATGCCCTCCTGCTTGAGTGCCTCGATCGTCTGGGACAGATTTGTCACCTTTGCGACCGGTGTATAATTGATGGCTCCGGCACTCGCCTTTGCTACCGTTGCCGTAAGTCCGACCGCACGTCTTTTGGGAATAACCACCCCATGCGCACCTGCCAGATTTGCCGTACGGATGATGGCTCCCAGATTGTGGGGATCTTCCACATTGTCCAAAAAGATCAAAAATGGATCTTCGCCGGCATCTTTTGCCTTTTGCAGCATATCGTCTATACTCGCATAGGAGTATGCCGCCGCATAAGCGATCACGCCCTGGTGCTTTCCTGTCTCTGAGATCTGATCCAGCCGCTCCTTGGTCACATAGGAAATGATCGTATCGTGTTTTTTTGCCTCTCTGTGGATCGTCTTGATCGGTCCGTCCATGCAGCCGTCCAAGAGAAATAACTTGTCTATGGTCTTGCCCGAGCGAAATGCCTCCAATACGGCATTTCTTCCCTCTATCGTAAGACTTTGTGTCTCTTCCATTCTTTATCCTTTCCCTGCCTATAATAAATGACAGCGTTCCAGCCCGACGCTGACCAGTTCCATCATGCGTTCCATCTGATCTGTCAGATAGAGATAGCCCATCAGCGCCTCAAATCCTGTAGCACTGCGGTAATCTGTCACCGTTGCATTCTTTGCCATGGTATGTGACTTAGCATTGCGTCCCCTGCGGTAAATGTCTTTTTCCGTATCCGTCAGGACATCCGTCAATGCCTCCGCCATGATCGCCTGCGAATGTGCTTTGACGACATGGCTGGTCTTATGATGCAGCTGGTTGACCGGCGTATTGCCCCTGCCAACCACAATAGAACGGATGATCACATCAAAGATCCCGTCCCCGATATATGCCAGTGTCAGTGGCGAATAGGTGCGGATATCTACGTCAGCGATCGCAAATTTATCTTTGATCTCTTGATTTAGGCTTTTTTCCATTTTACCCCTTCTCTGGTATCTTCCAGTACAATGCCCTTTGCCAAAAGTTCGTCACGGATGGCATCTGCTCTGGCAAAATCGCGGTTCTTTCTTGCCTGCTGACGTTCCTCGATCATAGCCTCAATGTCAGAATCCAGCATTTCTTCCTTGGTCTCTACAATAATACCAAGCACATCACAAAGGGTCTTTAACTCGTCCAAAAGTGCCTGCACATACGCCTTGGAAGAAGATCCGTCTGCCTGCTGATTTGCGTATTTTACCAGTTCAAAGATAGCAGAGATCGCATCTGCCGTATTAAAATCATCTTCCATGGCAGCCTTGAACTTGTTTACATAGGTCTTTGCCTCTGCGACCTTTTCTTCCTCGACATCTAAAAATGCCTCGGTCTCTGCATGATCTGCTAAAAATTGCAGATTGGATGCTGCGGTACGGATACGCTCCAGACCATTCTTGGCTGCTTCCATCAGTTCTGCACTGAAGTTGAGCGGGCTGCGGTAATGTGCCTGTAACATAAAGAAACGAAGCACCTGCAGATCATATTTTTCGCCGATCTCTCTTACGGTAAAGAAATTGCCAAGAGACTTACTCATCTTTTTGTTGTCGATATTGAGGAAACCATTGTGCATCCAGTATTTGGAAAATTCTACACCATTGGCTGCCTCGCTCTGTGCGATCTCGTTTTCATGATGTGGGAAGATCAGGTCTTCTCCACCGGCATGGATATCGATCTCATCGCCCAGATAGTGCTTTGCCATGACAGAACACTCGATATGCCAGCCCGGACGACCGTCACACCACGGAGACTCCCAGTATGGTTCGCCATCCTTTTTCGGTTTCCAGAGCACAAAGTCAAAGTCGTCTTCCTTTTCATCGCCGACTACCTTAATGCTTCTGTGTCCTGCTTCCAGGTCGTCCAGATTTTTATGAGAAAGTTTGCCATAGTCAGCAAACTTGCGTGTACGGTAATAAACGGTTCCATCGGATACTACATAAGCATAGCCCTTTTCGATCAGAGTGGAGATCATCCGGATCATCCCCCCAATCTCCTCCGTTGCCAGCGGATGTGTCGTTGCCGGCATGACATTCATGTCTGCCATATCCTTTTTGCACTCTGCGATATAACGCTTTGACACCTCTTCTGCTGTGGAGCCTTCCTCGATTGCCTTTTTGATGATCTTGTCGTCTACGTCCGTAAAATTGGAAACATAGTTGACATCATAGCCGATAAATTCCAAATAACGGCGCACCGTATCAAAGACGATCATAGGTCTTGCATTTCCGATATGAATGTAATTGTAGACCGTCGGACCGCAGACATACATGCGAACCTTGCCCTCTTCGATCGGTACAAATTCTTCTTTTTTCTTGGATAATGTATTATAGATCTTCATGAAATTCTCCTTATGTTCTTATTTCTTTAAACTGCGTATTTCATTTTCCAACTGCAATACACGGTTGACCAGTTCTGAATTTTCCTGCTGTAAGACCTTGATGTCTTCCTGTACCGGATCCGGCAGATGGATCTGATCCATATCACTGGTCGGTACTTTGATATTATTTTGCTTGACGATATGCCCCGGCACACCAACAACCGTGCAATTGGGCGGTACTTCCTCGATGACGACACTGCCTGCCCCGATCTTGGAATTCTTGCCTACCGTAAAGGAACCGATGACCTTGGCTCCGGCACTGACCATGACATTGTCCTCTAAGGTCGGATGACGCTTACCGGTTTCCTTGCCGGTTCCTCCTAAGGTAACCCCCTGATATAAGGTAACATTGTCGCCAATGATCGTGGTCTCTCCGATAATGACTCCCGTACCATGATCGATAAAAAATCCCTTGCCGATCGTTGCACCCGGATGGATCTCGATCCCGGTTCTTCTGGCTGCCCGCTGGGAAATCCATCTTGCCCAGAAATAGTGACCTTTCAGATACAACTTGTGCGCCCTGCGGTAACTGATCATGACCTTAAAACTCGGGTATAAGATCACTTCCATGGGACTCTTGATGGAAGGATCCCGCTCTTGAATGACCGCAAATTCTTCTTTTATATGTTTAAACATGCCTAAAAACCTCTTTGTCTATCCTCTTTTTAAAATTCTTTGCTGCATCCCTGACAGGACGAACATCGATTCGCCGAATCTGCAACGGCTACGCTGCTTTCATAAAAAGATTCCAACAAACAGACTGCCTGAGAAGATATGCCTTCTTCTCTTCCGGTAAATCCCAAATGCTCCTCGGTCGTTGCCTTGATATTGACCTGATCCACAGAAATGCCAAGCACACTTGCAACATTTTCCTCCATCTGCCCGATGTAAGGACGGAGTTTCGGCTTCTGTGCGATCACTGTGGCATCGATATTGCCGACCACATAACCATGGTCTGCGATCAAAGCCGCCACATGTTCTAGTAACTTCATAGAGGAGATGCCTCGATATGCCTCATCCGTATCCGGAAAATGCTTACCGATATCTCCGAGTCCTGCCGCACCAAGGATCGCATCCATGATCGCATGCAAAAGCACATCCGCATCCGAATGTCCCAATAAGCCAAGCGTATGTGGCACTTCTACACCACCTAAGATCAACTTACGACCCTCCACTAATTTATGCACATCATAACCTGTTCCAATCCGCATAGGTCTTCTCCTCCTATTCTACGGTCTTTGCCGGTAAAATATAACATGAAAGCCTCAATCCATAGGATCAAGGCTTTATTTTAAGTAGCGAGGGAGAGACTCGAACTCTCAACCTCCCGGGTATGAACCGGACGCTCTAGCCAGTTGAGCCACCTCGCCATATTAAAGTGTTGGAATGGGACCTATAGGGCTCGAACCTATGACCCTCTGCTTGTAAGGCAGATGCTCTCCCAGCTGAGCTAAGATCCCATTTCATTGCCGCTCGTCGCGACCGAAATTAAATATACTATACTTGTACTCTTTCGTCAACACCTTTTTCGAAATTTTTTCAATTTTTTTATTTTTCCAACTTTTTCTACAATTTTGCTCCAACCAGAGAATCTACCAATTTGACACACTCGGATGCATCCCTGGAATAACCGTCTGCTCCGATCTCCTCCGCAAAACTCTCCGTGATGCAGGCACCGCCAATGATGATCTTGGCTGTGCAGCCGACATGCTTTGCCTCATCAACCACATCTTTCATACGCATCATGGTCGTTGTCATAAGGGCAGACAGACCGATGATCTGGGCATTTTCCTCTACTGCCTTTTGCACAATAGACGCTGCCGGCACATCCTTTCCCATATCAAATACGCGGTAGCCGTAGTTCTTGAGCATGAGCACGACCAGATTCTTTCCGATGTCGTGAATGTCACCCTCAACGGTCGCGATCACAACCGTCGCCTTAGCCTCCTCTTTTCTTCCCTCCAAAAGCAGGGGCTCTAAATACTCCATTGCCTCTTTCATGGCATTGGCTCCCGCGATCAGTTGTGGCAGGAAATATTTTTTGTTATCGTAATACTCTCCCACCTGATTGATGCCTGGGATCAGGTATTTTTCGATCACTGCGGATGGTTCTTCTCCCGCATCCACTTCTTTTTTCACTTCCCGGATAATGGATTCCTTGTCTCCCTTTACCACGCAGTCAAAGATCGGATGATGGGCTTCTTCCTTGGTCTGGCTGTCCGCCTTTACTTCCTTGGCTCCGACCATCTTCATGGCTGCGGTCGGTACACTGCCCAGATAGCGTTCCGATGCCCCTTCCTTGCCCAGCAAAAGATCCGTAGCCAGTGCCGTATACATGAGCATTTCCTGTGACGGATTGGCGATCGCCATAGTCAGTCCCTTGGACAAAGCCACATTCAAAAATGCCGTATTGACAAAAATACGCTGCGGCATACCAAAAGAAATATTGGAAAGACCACAAATGGTAGGCAGATGCAGGGTATCCTTGCAATAAGAAATGGTCTCAAAACATTCCAGCGCCGCTGACGGATTTGCACCGACCGTTGCCACTAAAACATCCACCACCGCATCATTGTCCTGCAAGCCCACTGCCCGTGCCGCCTCTAAGACAGTCGCGATATGCCCCTTCTTTTCCTCCAGATCCTTGGGAAGACCTGCCTGCGAAAGCGGAAGCAAGACAAACATGGCTCCGTATTTCTTTGCGATCGGCAAAAGTTCTTTCATTTTTTCTTCTTCACAGGAAATGGAATTGATGAGGGCTCGTCCCGGATAGATACGAAGGGCAGCCTCCATTACATCAACATAGGAGGTGTCGATAGAAAGCGGCAAATCTACCGTGGATGTCACTTCGTATATGGCATCCAGCATTGCCTCTTTTTCATCAATGCCATTGGTACCCATATTGACATCTAAGATCGCTGCTCCGGCAATCTCCTGATCTCTGGCAAATTGGCGTACCATCTGCATACTGCCTGACCGCAGTTCTTCCTGCAATGCCTTTTTTCCGGTCGGATTGATACGTTCTCCCACGACCTTAAAACCGCCATCTAAGGTCACTTCCACAAAACCACGCTCCGAGGTCAGCACCGGGCGGTTCTTCTTTTCGATCCTGCCCACCTGCTTGCCATGCATACAGTCTGCCAATGCCTTGATATGATCCGGTCTGGTACCGCAGCAACCGCCCACGACTGCCGCTCCGGCATCTACTAATTGTTCGCAGGCATCCGCAAACTCCTCCGGCGTCATCTTATAGACCGTTTCTCCGTTTTCCAATTCCGGCATACCGGCATTGGGCTTGACTAAGATCGGGATATCCGCATAAGGAAGCATTGCCTTTACCAATGGGATCATGGCTAGCGGCCCCGTCGAACAGTTTACGCCGACAATATCGGCTCCCATATGCTCTAAGACGACCATAGCGATCTCCGGTGCCGTACCATACAAGGTCCTGCCATCCTCATTGTATGTCAAAGAGATCATGACCGGCAGATCACAGGTCTCCTTGACCGCCAAAAGGGCTGCACGGCACTCCTGCAAGCTCATCATGGTCTCAATGACAAAGAGATCTACGCCCTCTTTCAAGATTGCGCGCACCTGCTCCTTGTAGACATCCACAAGATCCTCAAACATGAGATCACCGACCGGATATAACTGTCTGCCGGTCATGGTAAGATCTCCGGCAACATACGCCTGATCTCCGGCTGCCTCCCGGCTGAACCGCACCATAGCACGGTTTAACTCTTCCAGACGATCTTCCATCCCATACTCCGCCAGTTTGATCCGGTTGGCGGTGAAAGTCGGTGCATACAGGATCTGCGTTCCAGCTTCTACATATGCTTTTTGTAAGGAGACAATGGCATCCTTGTGATGATAGATCCAATCCTCCGGGCATACCCCCAT
The DNA here is from genome assembly GCA_963629085.1 of bacterium. Taxonomy (GTDB): domain Bacteria; phylum Bacillota; class Clostridia; order Lachnospirales; family Lachnospiraceae; genus Pararoseburia. Next base: position 10,818 of record CAVGHS010000024.1, on the reverse strand, counting down.
CGGCATCCCCTTTGCCATGAGGTTGGATCCTGTCGCCCCATCTAAGATGATCGGTCCTGCTTGTAAGAGTTCCTGTAATTCCTGCTTGGTCATTTTTATTTTTGCCTCGTATTTATTCTGTCGTTATGATATCATTTTTCCTTCTCTACCATTTCCTTCAGATTCTCAGAAATATGGAAGATCTGGTTCAACTGCTCATTCAAGGTCTCAAGATCTGCTACGCTCTGTCCAAAGACAGTGGTACAACTCTCTGAAGATGCTGCGACCTCTTCACTGGTCGCGGACAGGTCTGTGATACTGTCATTGATCTGACTGTTGGCTGTCAGAATATCACCAACCTCACCACTCAGGCTCTGGATCTCCGTGTAAGCCTCCTGCATCTTTTCCTCGATCAACTTGAAGTTTTCGGATGTCGTTGCTATCATTTCATTCTGCTTTTCTACAGATTCGGTAGACTTGCGCATGTTCTCGGATGCTTCTTCTACATTGACTGTGAGTTTTTCGATAATATCGGTGATCTTACCGGTAGACTCTTTAGTCTCCTCAGAAAGGGTACGGATCTCATCTGCTACGACTGCGAATCCCTTTCCTGCGTCTCCTGCTCTCGCTGCCTCAATGGAAGCATTGAGTGCCAAAAGGTTGGTCTGGTCAGAAATGCTGAGGATGGTCGCTACAATCTCCTCCACCTCCTTGATACGATTGTTGAGTTCATCTGTCGTATCCTTGGTCTGACGGTTGATCTCTGCGGTGCCGATCGCCTGTTCACGCAGTTCTTCGATCAACTGAGCACCATTTCTGACCGTCGTTGTTGATACTTCTACTGCCTCTTTCATGAGATCTGTGCCACTTCCGGCATTCTCCAGACTGGTCTGGATATCACTGGTCATCATGGTCTGGCGCTCGATCGCCTGGGCCGTAGACTTGACACCAAGAGAAATCTCCTTGACAGATCCATTGCTGGTCTCCATGCTCTCTGTCAGACACTCTGCCTTTTCCTTTGCCTGCTCAAACATATGTACCAGTTCATCTGAAAGAAGGATGATATTCTCAGCGATCGTCTGCTGTTCCTTGGCATGACTCTCTACTTCTTCCTTGTCCTGCGTGTGATGATCCTGCATCATCTTTACGACAATATAAGCCACAACTGTCGTTGCCACGGCAAAGATCAACTGTATGAAACTTGCGGAAAACAGAGATTCATCAGCATAGACAAACTTGCACTGTAAGACCTTGATGGCGTTGACGATACTAAAGGCAATACCACCTGCCATGATCCACTTCGGATGCATATAGACCGCCATGGAAAACAGGATCAAATACATAAAAGCATACATACTGATGCTGCGCACAGATAGGATATACACCGCATATACCACGATGAGTGTGATCATAAAGATCTTTTCAAAACGTTCATCTGCCTTATTTTTATTATACACGATGATCATAAGTACCAATGCCACTGCACAAACGACCGTCCGCACGATCGCACTGACGATCAGGGTATCCGGCTGCGTAAAACTAAGCAGTGCCAAAAGAAGTTCGATCCCTGTGATAATGATCGCAACCGTGAAAGCCACACGGTTCTTTTCTCTCATTTGCTTTTGTAAAAATCCCATAATAATCCGTCCTCTCTCTTACATGTATTTCTCATTTCTGCACTTTTATACAACAAGCCACAAGATATTGATAAGAAAAGTCTAACACACGCGCTAAGGTTTGTCATCCCTAATTATGACACAGGGCGACATTTTTTACCCAACTTCTTCAAACTGGCTATTATATAGGTCTGCATAAAAGCCATTTTTCGCGATCAATTCTTCGTGGTTGCCCTGTTCAATGATGTCTCCGTCCTTCATGACAAGGATCAGATCTGCGTCCTTGATGGTGGAGAGTCTATGGGCGATCACAAAACTGGTCCTGCCCTGCATCAGATGGTTCATAGCCTTCTGGATGCGCTGTTCTGTTCTGGTATCTACCGAACTGGTCGCCTCATCCAGGATCAGGATCGGGTTGTCGGCAAGGATAGATCTGGCAATAGTAAGCAACTGTCTCTGCCCCTGGGAAACATTGGTCGCCTCCTCGTTTAAAACAAAATCATATCCACCCGGCAGGGTCTCGATAAAGTGATGGGCATGGGCAGCCTTGGCGGCCGCCATGACTTCTTCATCACTTGCATCTAATTTACCATAGCGGATATTTTCCTTGATCGTCCCCTTAAAGAGCCAGGTATCCTGCAAGACCATGCCAAAATGCTCGCGTAGATTGCTGCGTCCAAAAGAACGGATATCCTGTCCGTCGATCTTGATACAGCCGTCATTTACATCATAAAAACGCATCAAAAGTTTGACCATGGTAGTCTTTCCGGCACCGGTCGGACCTACGATCGCCACCATCTGTCCCGGTTTTACCTGACTGGAGAAATCGTGGATGATGATCTTGTCAGCATCATAGCCAAATTTTACATGTTCAAAGGAAACGGCACCTTCTACCCGATCCATGACAAGCGGATCTTCTGTCTCCACTTCTTCTGTCTCTTCCAGAAACTCAAAGACACGCTCTGCCGCTGCAACCGTAGACTGCAGGAGGTTGGATACATTTGCCATCTGCTGGATTGGCTGGGTAAAGTTCTTTACATATTGAATAAATGCCTGGATATCGCCGACGGTGATGCTTCCGGCAACCGCCAGCACACTACCCACGATAGCCACTGCCACATAGCCGAGATTTCCTACAAAGGTCATGACCGGCTGCATAAGTCCGGACAAGAACTGGGATTTCCATGCGGAATTGTAAAGTTCTTCATTCTTGGCGTTGAACTCCGCCAGCACATCTTCCTCTTTATTGTAAGCCTTCACTATACTCTGTCCGGCGAAAGTCTCCTCTACCTGTCCGTTGATCTCACCCAGAGTTCTCTGCTGGGCGATAAAGTATTTTTGTGAAAATTTAACTACCAGCATGACCAGTCCCAGAGAGATTGGCAGGATCACAAGTGCGATCAGGGTCATCAGTGGGCTGATGGACAACATCATGACAAGGACACCGATCATGGTCGTCACGGAAGTAATGACCTGGGTGATACTCTGGTTCATGCTCTGTCCTAAAGTATCGACATCATTGGTAATGCGGGAAAGGATCTCTCCCACGGTCTTGGACTCAAAATATGCCATCGGCAGGCGGTGGATCTTCTCGGAAATCTCCGAACGCATACGAAATGTCATCTTCTGTGCTACCCCTGCCATGATATAGCCCTGTACAAAACTCATCAGGGCACTGAAAAGATAAATACCAAGCAGGATCAAAAGGATCTTTCCGATCACGTCAAAACGGATGCCGCCGGTTCCCTGGATCTTTGCCACCAGTCCGTTAAAAAGTTCTGTCGTTGCAAGACTTAAAACTTTTGGTCCGATGACATTAAAAATGGTGCTTAGGATGGCAAAAAAGATCACAATACCGATCCCCACTTTATAAACGCTCAGATATTTTAAAAGTTTACGCAGTGTCCCCTTAAAGTCTTTTGCCTTTTCTGCCGGTCTGCCCGGACCTCCGCCCATGGGACCATGATGACGACGAGGTGCTTTCGCTCTTTCATTTGCATCACTCATTATGCCATGCCTCCTTTCGTCTTTTCGATCTCCTGTGCACTCAACTGGGACGCAGCGATCTCCTGATATGCCTGACAGTTGCTTAGGAGTTCCTGATGTGTTCCCTTGCCCACGATCTTTCCGTCATCTAAGACCAAGATCTGGTCCGCATGTAAGATCGTACTGATACGCTGCGCCACGATCAGAATGGTCGCATCCTTGGCATGTGCAAAAAGGGCTTCCCGCAGGGCTTTATCTGTCTTAAAATCCAAGGCGGAAAAACTGTCGTCAAAAAGGTATATCTTGGGATCTTTGGCTATGGCACGCGCAATGGAAAGACGCTGTTTCTGTCCGCCGGATACATTGGATCCGCCCTGAGCGATATGACTGTCGTACTTCTTTTCTTTTCCCTCGACAAACTCTGTCGCCTGTGCAATTTCAGCCGCTTTTTCCATCAATTCATCGGATATAGCCGCATCCGCATACTTGATATTGGAACGGATATCCCCGGAAAAGAGGACAGCCTTCTGTGGTACATAACCGATGGCATCGCGCAGTTTTTTCTGTGAAATTTCCCGGATATCCACACCGTCTAAGGTAATGGAACCACCGGTCACATCATAAAGACGCGGTATGAGATTTAAAAGGGTCGATTTGCCACACCCGGTACTTCCGATAATGGCAGTCGTCTTGCCCGGCTCTGCCACAAAATCCAAGTGATCTAAGACATTGCTCTTGGCATTCGGGTAGGCAAAACTAACATCATGAAAAGCCACTTGTCCCCGGATCTGTCCCATCTGACCATCTGCCAACTCGTCGGCATCCTCAATGGAGGACTCGGTTTCGATGACTTCCTGGATACGCTCTGCGGCAACACCGGCACGCGGAAGCATGATAGACATCATGGTAAGCAGTAAGAAGGACATGACAATGACCATAGCGTAAGTAATAAATGCCATCATATCGCCAACCTGCATCTGTCCTGCGGAAATACCCTTTGCCCCGAACCATACCACGGCAACCGTGATGCAGTTCATAATGAGCATCATGATCGGCATCATCCAAGCCATCATACGGCTGGTGTACAACTGGGTCTCCATCAGTGCCGTATTGGCATCCTTGAAACGTTCTTTTTCATGCTCCTCTCTGGAGAAAGCACGGATAACCGGAATACCGGTCAGGATCTCTCTGGATACCAGATTCATACGGTCGACCAGTTTCTGCATCATTTTGAATTTTGGCATAGAAAATTTCATCAATACCAGAACCACACTGACGATCACGGCAACCGCCACAAAGATGATCCAACTCATAGAAGTATCCGTACGGGCCACCATGACGATACCGCCAATGGCAAGCACCGGTGCGTACAAGACCATACGCAGCAACATGACCTCGACCATCTGCACCTGCTGGATATCGTTGGTACAGCGTGTGATCAAAGATGCGGTAGAGAACTGGTCGATCTCCTTTCCCGAATAAGAAATCACACTGGTATATACCTTCTTTCGCAGACTGCGTCCGATATCGGCTGCGGTTCTTGCAGAGACAAAACCAAGCAGAATGGCTGCGCCCAGCATGCCCAGGGTCATCAGTATCATAATGCCACCGGTATGCAAAAGGTAATCCATCTGCATCCGGTGCATATCATAGCCCAGTGCCTCATATTCTTTTTCAACCATGGCAACCGACATCTGGTCTGTCATGCTATCTCCCAGATCGCCAAATTTTTCTGCAATCCCTGCCCGCATCTCATACAAAGAAGATGGTGCCAACAGTCCGGCATCCTTTAAATCTGTGATCTGTGACAAAGCCTGCCCGGCATCTTCTAACATAGAAGCATACTGGGAATCCTCTGTATCTGTCATGCCATATTCCATAAAATAGGTCATGACCAAGGGTTCCTGCAAGGTCTTTTCCAGTTTTGCTTTCTGCTCTTTATCCGTAGATACGCCCTCCTTTAAGACGTATGTATCTCCTGTCTTTTCGTAGCAGGCATCCAGATAGTCAATCTCATCCTCATCCATAAAAGCCACCAGCCAGTCATAAGTTTCCTGACGGATCTCTTTCATGGCAACCGAATCCACACCGTTCTGCTGGATCCCCACGTCCACGATATTTGCTGTATAGTTCGGGAGTGACAGTTCACAGAGTGCCTGTAAGATCAAGAGCACAATGACCAGAAAAACTGCCTTTTTCCGCTCCCATAAATTCTGAAATAAAAATTTCATGTTTTCACCTCTTTTTATAAACCTTCCTCACGCACACGGTCTATGATATTGCAGATCAGACCTACACGGTTAAATGGCGTCATAAAGTAATAACCGTCCACGATCGGCGATAATTTTCTCGCGATCTCGACCGACACACGGACTGCTACCTCTTCGTATGCTTCCCGGCTCATGCCCTCTTCATAACAATCCAAGATCTCCTGCGGCACATGCATACCCGGCATTTCATTGGCAATAAAGAGTGCATTTTTCCGGCTGACAAGCGGCATGATACCGCCAATGATCTTGGCACCTGTGCGCTCCTTGAGATCTCTGATCCGCTCCACATCAGAATCACTATAGATTGGCTGTGTTAAAAAAAAACTACAACCATGCTCCATCTTCAGTTTCATCCGTCTTGCGATCGCATCCACACCGACGCCATGATAATTCAGGGCACCGCCATAAACGATACGATCCTGCCGGAACTGATCCTCGTTCATCTCCTGTAAAAGCCCCATGAATTTGATGGAGTTGTAATCAAAGACCTGGGTGATCGTACTGCGGTCGTTCTGTGCGACCGGGTCTCCGGTCACGATCAGAAAATGCTTGAGATCATTGATATAATCGCCTAGCATCGTACCGCGCAGGGATATGACATTGCGGTCTCTGCAGGACATATGCGGCATAACGTAAATGCCGGTCTCCCGCTGGATCCTGCTCCCCAAAAGAGATGCATCCATACGGCTTCTCGCCATAGGAGAATCGGATAAGGTCAGCAGATCTACCCGGTGTTCCTGTAACATCCTTGCACCATCAAACAATTTATCGACTTTCAGATCCGAAGGCGGATCCAATTCTACCACAAAAGGCTTTTCTCCCGCTTGCAGTTTTTTCCAGAAAGCGGACTCCGTGCGGGAAATTGCCGGCGCATCCCAGACGCCCACTTCTTTTTGCTTTTTCTGCGCCAAAGAGATCTGCTCCGCCAGATCCACCAGATAATCCGGTGTCGTACCGCAACAGCCTCCGACAATGTCAATCCCCAGATCTGCGATCTGCAAGAGCATCTTACGGAAATAAGATTCGTTTTTCCCATAGATGGTCTTGCCCCGCAAAAGATATGGATAGCCTGCATTTGGCACGGCAATAAATGGCTTGTCGGACGGGAAAGTTACATTTTTTAAGAGTTGATACATATGGGCGGCTTCCATGCCACAATTGAGTCCATAAGCATCAGCCTCCTCCATCTGGCTCATCAGGCGGACCATACGGTCAAACTTGAGCCCTGCCTTGGAATATTCGGTCTTATCCATGGAAAAAGAGACCATGACATAAGCCTGTGGTGCCTTTTCCTTGATATAGGAAAGCAGACGTTTCAGATAATAGACATCTGCCTGCGTCTCCAGCCAGAAGATGTCAACTCCTGCCTGCAAAAAGGTATCCACGATCTGATGGTATTCCTCCAGAACCTGGCTATCCTCTTTCTGCTCCAGATCATAGATGGTACCGATATCTGCAGCAACAAAGACCGGATAGGTCTCCGCCGTCTTGTTCTCCTCCTGATAAAAATCACTGACTGCCTTCTTTGCGATCTGGCAGGCGACCATGATATTATTTTCTATCTCCTCCATGGATGTAAAAAAATTGGAATTGGTCGCAAAGGTATTGGTGCGCAAAAGCCTGGCACCACTTTTTAAATAAGCCTTATGGATGTCCGCGATCCGGTTCGGGTGTTCAAAATTCTCCCTCTCTACCAATGTCTCATCATGATAGAGCCCGGCATAATAAGTGCCCATTGCCCCATCACAGACCAGCATATGTTCCTTTAAATATTCTGCTATCTTCATAAAGTCATCCTCATTCTTTTCCTCATCGCCATAAAAAAAGCGAAACTACCTTCCATGGTAACCAAAAGAAAGCAGTTTCGCAATATAAATCAAGCGATTAAATTATTAAATATTTTTTACTTTTGCAATATCTACCAAAGTAAATTCGTCTGTCGCAGATTCCAGACTGGTTGCCAGTGCATTTGCCGTATCCATGGCTGTGATGCAGTGTACCCCTGTCTCGATCGCATTTCGGCGGATCAGGAAACCGTCGCGGGTCTTATCGCCATGTCCCTGTGTCGGTGTGTCGATGACAAGGTCGATCTTGTGTCCCAAGATCAGATCCATGACATTCGGAGATTCCTGGGTGATCTTGTTGACCCAGAGTGCATCTACGCCATGCTCCTGTAAATACTTGGCGGTGCTTCTGGTCGCATAGATCTTGTAGCCTAATGCTGCGAAACGTTTTGCCACACCTACGGCTTCCGGCTTGTCCGCATCCTTTACGGTCATGATCATCTGCTTGTACTTCGGCAGTACGATACCAGCGCCAAGGAATGCCTTATAAAGTGCCTCATCAAAGGTCTTTGCAATACCCAGGCACTCACCGGTAGACTTCATTTCCGGTCCCAAAGAGATCTCTGCGCCACGCAGTTTTTCAAAGGAGAATACCGGCATCTTGACTGCCACATACTCTGCTTCCGGCTGCAAGCCCGGCGTATAGCCCATGCCCTTTAAGGTATTGCCGATGATGACCTTGGTTGCCAGATCCACGATCGGAATACCGGTAACCTTGCTGATATATGGTACAGTACGGGAAGATCTCGGATTGACCTCGATCACATATACCTCATCATTCATAACGATAAACTGGATGTTGATCAGACCTACGACATGCAGTGCCTGTGCCAGTTTCTCGGTATAATCGGTAATCTTTTTCTTGATGGCATCGCTGATCGTATGTGCCGGATATACAGAGATACTATCTCCGGAATGGACACCGGTACGCTCGATATGTTCCATGATACCAGGGATCAAAATGTCCGTGCCGTCACATACGGCATCGACTTCGATCTCCTTGCCCTGTAAATACTTGTCTACCAGAATCGGGTGATCCTGTGCGATACGGTTGATGATCTCCATGAACTCGTCCACTTCGTCATCATTGAAAGCGATCTGCATGCCCTGTCCGCCCAATACATAGGAAGGACGTACCAGAACCGGATAACCGATCTCATTGGCAACTTTCTTTGCCTCCTCTGCCGTAAATACCGTTCCACCGGATGCTCTCGGGATGCCGGTCTTTTCCAGGATCTCATCAAAGAGTTCTCTGTCCTCTGCGGCATCGACATCCTCTGCCTTGGTTCCTAAGATGGTAACGCCCATCTTCATCAGGGCTTCGGTCAGTTTGATGGCAGTCTGTCCACCGAACTGGACAACGGCTCCGTCCGGCTTTTCAAAACGGACGATATTCTCTACGTCTTCCTCGGTCAGCGGCTCAAAGTAAAGTTTGTCCGCAATATCAAAGTCTGTAGAAACCGTCTCCGGGTTGTTGTTTACGATGATGGTCTCATAGCCTTCCTTGGCAAATGCCCAGGTAGAATGTACGGAGCAATAGTCAAACTCGATACCCTGTCCGATACGGATCGGACCAGATCCAAGCACGAGTACCTTTTTCTTTGGATTGGTCTCTACTGCCTCATTCTGGCTGCCAAATACAGAGTAATAATATGGTGTGCTCGCCTCAAACTCTGCTGCACAGGTATCTACCATCTTAAACGCAGCAACAATATCATTGTCATAGCGCATCTGGCGGATCTCTTCTTTGGTCTTGCCGGTCAGGTCTGCAATGACATTATCCGGGAACTCAATACGCTTTGCTTCTTTTAAGAGTTCCGGTGTCAATTCCTCGCTCTTTAACTTTTCTTCCATCTCGACTAAGATGGCGATCTTGTCAATAAACCAGATATCGATCTTGGTAATATCATGAATGTGGTCGTAGGAAACGCCTCTGCGCAGTGCCTCTGCAATCACATAGATTCTTCTGTCGTCTACAACGTGTAACTGGTCTTCCAGTTCTTCATCACTAAGTCCTGTAAAGTCATAACTCATTAGAGAGTCTACATGCTGCTCCAGAGAACGGATCGCCTTCATCAGAGCACCTTCAAAGTTATTGCAGATACTCATGACCTCACCGGTCGCCTTCATCTGTGTCGTTAAGGTACGCTTTGCCGTGATGAACTTGTCAAATGGCAGACGCGGGATCTTGACAACACAATAGTCGAGCATAGGCTCAAAGGATGCATAGGTCTTGCCGGTAATGGCATTGGTGATCTCATCCAGTGTGTAGCCCAAAGCGATCTTTGCAGCCACCTTAGCGATCGGATAACCGGTAGCCTTGGAAGCCAGTGCAGAAGAACGGCTGACACGCGGATTCACCTCGATAACGCAATACTCAAAACTGTCCGGATTGAGGGCGTACTGCACATTACATCCACCGGTGATGCCCAGTTCTGAAATGATGTTTAAAGCAGAACTACGGAGCATCTGATATTCTTTATCGCCCAGAGTCTGTGATGGTGCCACGACGATAGAATCACCGGTATGCACACCGACCGGGTCGATATTTTCCATATTACATACGGTAATGCAGTTGCCTGCTGCATCACGCATCACTTCGTATTCGATCTCTTTCCAGCCTGCGATACAGCGCTCAACCAAAACTTCATTGACACGGCTCAGGCGCAGACCATTGGATAAGATGTCGACCAGTTCCGTCTCATTGTGGGCGATACCACCGCCGCTGCCGCCAAGGGTAAATGCCGGGCGGAGTACTACCGGATAACCGATAGTATTGGTAAACTTGATACCATCTTCTACGTTCTTAACGACCAGAGATGCCGCACAAGGCTCACCGATCTTTTCCATGGTATCCTTGAATGCCTGACGGTCTTCTGCCTTAAAGATGGTCTCTGCCGTTGTACCGATGAGTTTGACACCGTGCTCTTCCAAAAAGCCTGACTCTGCCAATTCCATACCAAGGTTGAGTCCTGCCTGTCCTCCCAAGGTTGGAAGTACACTGTCCGGCTTTTCCTTTAAGATGATCTGCTCTAAGACTTTGGCTGTCAAAGGCTCGATATAGACTTCGTCTGCGATCTCTTTGTCTGTCATGATGGTCGCCGGATTGGAATTGACCAGAAC